>CALFYQ010000122.1 GCA_937952085.1 uncultured Paracoccaceae bacterium
AACTCACGACCCCAACCTTGGCAAGGTTGTGCTCTACCCCTGAGCTACGCCCGCCTCCTGAGTGCCGGCGGTTATAGAGATTCGCGCGGGCTTGGCAAGAGGGGGCGCGGAAGCAATCGCGCCCCCGGGGACCGGGGGCGTGGCGCCGGAATCATCAGGCCCGGATGAAGGCGAGAAGATCCGGGTTCAGGATCTCCGGGTGGGTCGCCGCGAGTCCGTGCGGCAGCCCCTTGTAGATCTTCAGCTCGCCCTTCTTCAGCAGCTCCGCCGAGCGCGGCGCCGAGGCGATGAGCGGCACGATCTGGTCGTCATCGCCATGGACCACGAGGGTCGGGACGTCGATCGCCTTCAGGTCCTCCGTGAAGTCCGTTTCCGAAAAGGCCTTGATGCCGTCGTACTGCGCCTTGGCACCGCCCTGCATGCCCTGCCGCCACCAGTTGCGGATCAGGCCCTCGGACACCTTCGCGCCCTCGCGGTTGAAGCCGTAGAAGGGGCCCGCCGGCACATCGAGGAAGAACTGCGCCCGGTTGGCGGCGAGCGCCGCGCGGAACCCGTCGAAGACCTCGATGGGGAGGCCGTCCGGGTTCGCCGCCGTCTTCACCATCAGCGGCGGCACCGCGCCGAGGAGCGCCGCCTTGGCGACCCGGCCCGAAGGCTGGCCATGCCGCGCGACATAGCGGGCGACCTCGCCACCGCCGGTCGAATGGCCGATATGTACGACGTTGCGAAGGTCCAGCGCCTCGACCACGGCGGCCGCGTCGGCGGCGTAATGGTCCATGTCGTGCCCGGTCGCGACCTGGGATGACCGGCCGTGGCCGCGCCGGTCATGGGCGATCACCCGATAGCCCTTGTCGAGGAAGTAGAGCAGCTGCGCGTCCCAGTCGTCGGAGCTGAGCGGCCAGCCGTGATGGAACATGATCGGCTGGGCGTCCTTCGGGCCCCAGTCCTTGAAGAAGATGTCGACGCCGTCCCTGGTGGTGACGTAGCTCATGATTTCGGTCTCCCGGTTCGTGGGTTCGGCTCCGGCCGGCAGGGCCGGGAGTGAGGCGAGCGCGGCGGCGCCGAGGCCAAGCGCGAAAATCTCGCGCCGGTCCGCGCCGGAGCGCCCCTGGATGTCGTTCAGCCTGGTCATCTGCGCCTCTGTGAGTGGATTGACGGGAAGATGGGAGTGCGCTCCAATGACCGAAAGGACAAACATCCGTGGATTTCGGACATGGCGCGCCGCGCGCTCTTTCTCGTCTATCCGGGCTTCGTCCTGTTCGAACTGAGCGGGCCGGCCGAGGCGCTGCTCTACGCCACGGAATTCTCCGGCGGGGCCGGCGGCTACGAGATACACGTCGTCTCGCCCGAGGGTGGGCTGGTGCGCGCCTCCAGCGGCGTCGAGGTGATGACGACGCGGATCGCCGACGAGCCGGCGCCTGACACGCTCTTCGTCGTCGGCGGCGTCGGCCCGCTACGCGGCGAATATGTGCAGGAGGTGATCGAGGGCGTGCGCCGCCTCGCGCCCGAGGCGCGGCGGACCGCCAGCGTCTGCACCGGCGCCTTCCTGCTCGCCGCTGCGGGCCGGCTCGACGGGCGCACCGTCACGACGCACTGGAGCTACGCCCCGCGGCTGCAGGAACGGTTCCCCGGGCTGAAGGTGGACGGAGACCGGATCTACACCCGCGAGGGCGGGGTCTGGACCTCGGCGGGCATGTCCGCCGGCGTCGACATGACGCTCGCCATGATCGAGGAGGATCTCGGGCGGGAGGTGGCGCAGTCCGTGGCGCGTATGCTCGTCGTCTATTACCGGCGGCCCGGCGGGCAGCACCAATATTCCTCGCTGGTCGAGCTTTCCGCCGGCTCGGAGCGAATCGACAGGGCGCTCGCCTTCGCGCGGGAGCGTCTCGCCGAGCCTCTGAACGTCGAGCGGCTGGCGAAGGCCGCGAGCCTCAGCCCGCGGCAATTCTCCCGCGCCTTCCATGCCGCCACCGGCATGACGCCGGCCAAGGCGCTGGAACGGCTTCGGGTCGAGGCGGCGCGGCCGATGGTGGAGGATGGCCGCCGCACCTTCGACGAGATCGCCCGCCTCGCCGGCTTCGGCGACCCGGAGCGGATGCGCCAGAGCTTCGTCCGCACGCTCGGCCACACGCCGCTGGAACTGCGCCGCCTCGCCCGCGGCGGCGCCGGCGGCGGGGCCGGTTGAGCGCGTTCAGCCCTTGCCGCCGGTCAGGTTTAGGAGCGCCCGCGCCAGGCCGGACGGGGAAATGACGCCGAGCGCGCGGCCGCCTTCGGCGACCACCAGCGGCGCCTCCGACTCGGCGAAGCGCGCCATCACCTGCCGTACCGGCAGGTCC
>CALFYQ010000123.1 GCA_937952085.1 uncultured Paracoccaceae bacterium
ATTGCGAGAGCTGCCGGAGCTGGTCCGCCGGCCCGGTGAACGCCTTCTCGCTCTGGCCGCCGGCGCAGGTGAAGGTGACGAAGGGAGCCGACAATCTCGGCTCCTTCGCCAAGACCGAGCAGAGCCACCGCAAATGGTGCCTGACCTGCGGCGGCCACGTGTTCACCGACCATCCGACCTTCGGGCTGATGGATGTCTACGCGGCGACGATTCCGACCTTCCCGTTCCAGGCGTCGATGCACGTCTTCTACGGCGAGAGCGTGCTGCCGATGAAGGACGGGCTGCCGAAGTTCAAGGATCTGCCGGCCCAGGCCGGCGGCTCGGGCGAGACGCTCGCCGAATAGGGCGCGTGGACGAGACTGAGACTGACGGGGCGCGGCCCCGGAGAGAGAGGATTTGCCGATGAAGATCGAGGGTGTCGCCGCGGTGGTGACGGGCGGGGCCTCCGGGCTCGGCGAGGCGACGGCGCGGATGCTGGCCGGGGCGGGCGCGAAGGTCGCGCTCTTCGACATGAACGAGGCGCTCGGCGCGTCGGTCGCGGACGAGCTCGGCGGCGTCTTCGCGAAGGTGAACGTGGCGGACGCCGCCTCGGTCGCCGCCGGCTTCGCCGCCGCAAAGGCCGCGCACGGGACGGCGCGGATCCTCGTCAACTGCGCCGGCGTCGCCCCGGCGGAGCGGACCGTGACGCGCGAGGGCAAGCCCCATGACGCGGCGAAGTTCGCCACGGTGATCGGGGTGAACCTGATCGGCACCTTCCATTGCTGCGCCGAGGCGGCGGCCGGCATGTCCGCCGAGGCGCCGCTGAACGACGACGGGGAGCGCGGGGTGATGATCAACACCGCCTCCGTCGCCGCCTTCGACGGGCAGATCGGCCAGATCGCCTATGCGGCCTCGAAGGCCGGCGTCGCCGGCATCACCCTGCCGATGGCGCGGGATCTCTCCCGCTCCGGCATCCGGGTGATGACCATCGCGCCGGGCCTTTTCCTGACCCCGATGCTGAAGGGCCTGCCGGAAGAGGCGCAGCGGAGCCTCGGCGCGCAAGTGCCGTTCCCCTCCCGCCTCGGCGGCCCGGAGGAATACGCCGCGCTCGCCCGCCACATCGTCGAGAACCCAATGCTGAACGGCGAGGTGATCCGGCTCGACGGCGCGATCCGCATGGCGCCGAAATAAGGCGCGGGCGGTGGAGCTCTTCTATTCGCCCGGCGCGGTCTCGCTCGCCTCGGTCATCGCGCTCGAGGAGGCGGGGGCCGACTATCGGCTGCGCCGGGTGGATTTCCGCGCCTCCGAGCAGCGGAGCCCGGCCTATCTGGCGGTGAATCCGAAGGGCCGGGTTCCCGCCCTCGCGGTTGGCGGCGTCGTCCTCACCGAAACGCCGGCGATCCTGACCTACATCGCCGAGACGCATCCCGCGGCCGGGCTCGCGCCCGTGGGCGACCCGCTCGCCTTCGCGCGGATGCAGTCGGTGATGGCCTGGCTCGCCTCCACCGTCCATGTCGCGCACGCCCACAAGTTCCGCGGCGCCCGCTGGGCGGACGACCCGGCGGCGCTGGCGGAGATGACACGGAAGGTGCCGGAGACGATGCGCGAATGCGCCCGCCAGATCGAGGCGGACGTGCTGACCGGCCCCTACGCCATCGGCGAGGCCTATTCCCTCGCCGACATGCACCTTTTCACCATCGAGCGCTGGCTCGAAGCGGACGGGGTGGCGCTTTCCGGCTTTCCCCGGATCTCGGCGCATATCGAGCGGGTGGCGGCGCGCCCCGCCGTCGCCGCGGCCCTGAAGGCCGAGGCGGCCTGAACCGGAGGATTGGCGATGGAATACCGGCTGCTCGGCCGCACGGGCCTTTACGTATCGTCGCTCTCGCTCGGGACGATGGGCTTCGGCGGCGCCAACGCCTTCTGGCGCAACATCGGCGACCTGACGCCGGAGGATGCGAAGGCGCAGGTCTCGATGGCGCTCGACGCCGGGGTGAACCTATTCGACACGGCGGATTTCTATTCGATGGGCGGCTCGGAGGCGCTCCTCGGCGAGACCTTCGCCGCGCTCGGCGTTCCGTGGTATTCGGTGCTGATCTCCACCAAGGCGCGGCTCCGGGTCGGGCCGGGGCCGAACGATGTCGGGCTGACGCGGCATCATCTGATGCGGCAGGCCGAGGAGAGCCTGAAGCGGCTGAAAGCCGACCATATCGACCTCTACTATCTCCATTCCTACGATCCGCTGACGCCGATCGACGAGACGCTGCGCGCGCTCGACGACCTCGTCCGCTCGGGCAAGGTCCGCTATGTCGGTTGCTCCAACTTCCATGCTTGGCGGATGATGAAGGCGCTCGGCGTCGCGGAGCGGCTGTCGCTGCCGCGGATGGCGGCGGCGCAGGTCTACATGAGCCTCGTCGGCCGAGACGTGGAGCGGGAGATCACGCCGCTGGCGCTGGAGGAGGGGGTGAGCCTCGTCGCCTGGAGCCCGCTCGCGGCGGGGTTCCTGGCGCGGACCGAGGCGCCGAACGAGACGACGCGGCGGGGCGCCTTCGACTATCCGCCCGTCGTCCCGGAAGAGGGCGCGCGGGCGCGGGCGGCGATGAAGGAGGTCTGCGCGCGGCATGACGCGCCGGCGGCGGCGGTCGCCATCGCCTGGGCGATGGGCCGGCCCGGCTTCGCCTCGATCACCGTCGGCGGGCGGACGAAGGCGCAGCTTTCCGACGCGCTCCGGGCGGCGGAGCTGAAGCTGACGGCGGAGGACCTTGCGCTCCTCGACGCCGCGGCGCCGCCGAAGCCCGACTATCCCGGCTACACCGTGGAGCGGCACATCGCGGACCGGGCGCCCGATGCGGTGAGCGTCGCCAACATCATGGAGTGAAGCCATGATGAAGCGGAAGATCGCGGGCCGCGAGGTCGGCGCGCTCGGCTACGGCGCCATGTCCTTCTCGGACTTCTACGGGCCTGCGACGCGGGAGGGCTCCTTCGCGATCCTCGACGCCTGCCTCGAGCTGGGGATCGACCATATCGACACGTCGAACGTCTACGGTATGGGGCGCTCGGAGACCTGGCTCGGCGAATGGATTGCCTCCCGCGGCGAGACCCCGTTCTTCATCGCGACGAAGGGCGGCATCACCCGGACGCCGGAGGGCAAGCGGGTTTTCGACAACTCGCGCGCCCATCTCGAAGCGGAGCTGGAGAAGAGCCTGAAACGGCTCGGCGTCGAGGCGGTCGATCTCTACTACGTGCACCGGCGGGACCCTTCGATTGAAATCGAGGAGGTGGCCGAGGCGCTGGCGGCGCTAGAGAAATCCGGCAAGGCGAAGGCGACCGGCTTTTCCGAGATCGCGCCTTCCTCGCTCCGGCGGGCGCATGCGGTGCATCCGGTCGCGGCGGTTCAGTCCGAATATTCGCTGGCGACGCGGGCGCCGGAGCTTGGGCTCATTCAGGCGACGGCGGAGCTCGGGGCCGCGCTGGTGGCCTTCTCGCCGGTGGCGCGCTCGCTCCTGACCGATCATCCGATCCCGCCGGAGGCGGCGGGCGGGCTCGCCTTCCTCGCCTCG
>CALFYQ010000124.1 GCA_937952085.1 uncultured Paracoccaceae bacterium
GCGGCGCGGCCCAGTGGCTCGCCGCGAGACGTCCTCCCGAGGTCAGGACACGGTTCATCTCCGCCAGCGCGGCGATGGGATCAGCGAGGTGGAAAAGGCCGAACGAACAGACGGCCGCGTCGACGGCGCCGTCCGGGACCGGCAGGGCGGTCGCGTCCGCGACCTCGAAACGGCATGTGGGGAAGGCCTCTCGCGCGGCCGCGACCATCGCCGGCGCGGCGTCGACGCCCAGCGCATCGGCGCCTACGGCGGCCGCCGCGCCAGCGGCGTAGCCGGGGCCGCAGCACACGTCGATCAGCCGGCGGCCCGCTGCGACTCTCGCCGCCGCCAGTACGGCAGGGATTGCCTGAGTCGTCGCTCGCGCCGTCGTCTGGCCGTAGACGGCAGCGCGCCGGTCCCACCCCGTAAGCTCTGCTTGAGTGAATGCGTCGAAAGACATGTGGGCTCCTCCTCTGATCCTGCTCTTGGAGGCATGATCCGCCTTGATCGCTCCGCCGCGCAGGGTCACGCTGGCCGGCAAGCGGCCGTTTCGGCCACGCTCGGAGCCCGACGATGACTTGCAGGCCCGTCCGTGATTTTGCCGCCGCCCCACTGCGGATCGACATCCTCGCCGCTCCCTCGTGCCGGGGCGCGATCCTCTACGGTCTCTACGATCTCCTGCAGTCGGTCGGCTCGGCGTGGTCCTACCTGGTCGAGGGAAAGCCCTCGCCCCCGATGACGCGGGTCAGGATCGTTGCGGCGCAGATCGAACCGTTTCGCTGCATCGGCGGCGTGCCGGTGGCCCCCGACGCCGCTCTGGACGCGGCCGAGGACGCGGAGATCGTCGTCCTCCCGAACTTTCGGGAAGGGGCGGACGCCGATTATCGCCAGGTGTTGGCCAGGGAGTTGGCGTGGCTCTCTCAGCGATTCGAAGCCGGCGCTCATCTCGCTGCCGCCTGCTCCGGCTCCCAGCTGATCGCCGAACTCGGTCTTCTCGATGGCGAGACCGCCACCGCCCACTGGTCCTGCCGCGAGGTCTTTCGGGCACGCTACCCCGAGGTCGATTTCCGACCCGACCGCACACTGTCATTCGCCGGCGAGGGAGACCGGATCATCACCTCGGGCGGCATGGCCGGCTGGACCGATCTCGCCCTCTATCTGATCGCACGTTTTCTGGGGCCGGAGCACGCCTCCCACGCCGCGCGGTTCTACTGCGTCGACCCTCGCGCGGAGGGTCAGAGTCGTTACGCAGCGATGTCTCGGCGCATTCAGTCGGACGACGCGGTCATCCGAGACTGCCAGATCTGGATTGCCGACCATTACGCTTCGCCCAATCCGGTCGCAGCCATGCTGGACCGGTGCGGGCTGCCGCGGCGAAGCTTCGACAGACGCTTTCGCGCCGCGACCGGCTACAGCCCGCGCGAATACATACAGGCGTTGAGGACGGAGGAGGCCAAGCAGCTGCTGGAGGCCACCCGTGAGCCGATCGACGCCGTCGCGCAGGCTGTGGGCCACGCGGATAGCCGCGCGTTCCAGCGGCTGTTCCGACGTTCGACGGGCATCACGCCCAGCGCCTATCGTCGGCGCTTCTCCCATGATCGCTTTCTGACGGCCCGCTGAGCGGCGAGGGCTTTCCACCCGCGTGGCTAAGCTGCGGCCGATCGCCATCCGACGCGTGCCGCCGGTACGGGGCGGCTTGGAAGCAAACCCACGTTTCGGTCGCCACGGCGGGCAGCTATGCGTCGGTAGCAGTCGTTTGAGTCGAATGGGCGTATGTCTGAAAGGTCCGCAATCCGGACCGTGAACGGCGCCCGGTCTTCGCGTTCGCCGCGGACGGCCGCTTCGAGGGGTCGCAGCGCAGCATCTGAGGGTCGGTCGAAGATCCGCGGTGGTCCGAGAGCGCCGCCAAATCCGGAGCAGGGTTGCTCGACCCTCTGAAGCGCATTTTAGGTTGGCGCCGAGCCCCGTTTCGACGACTGCTGTAGGGCGGAAGAATGGCGCTTTTGGCGTGTCCGCGAATGTCGATGCCTTGATGCCGATCCGCTCCTCTCAGCGGCCGGTCTCAGCCTAGCCCGGGATTCCAGCTTCGAGCGGTCCGGGAAACGGGCGGCGGGTCAGTCCGGGAACTCCGCGAGCTGTTCGATAGCAGAGTCGGACTGCGCTTCAGCGACGATTGTACGGGTTTGCTCCGCCTTGGCTTCTTCCAGAGCATTCTTCGGAGTCTCCGGTGAGATTAGGAATACGGCGCAAGCGGCCAGCCATTCCAAATACATGTCAAATAATAAAAGGTGAATTTTTCGTCCGAACGGTTCTCGAATATTGAAATATAGAGCGGCATCAAACAAAGTCACTAGTCTACACATCAATAAAAAGACAAAAAAACCGCAATAAATCCAGCGTATCACGTCAGAATGAAAGTCATCATCCGAGAGTTCCCGCGAATAGAGCCAAATACGGGAGGTTTTCTGCGCGCACGTCAAATGCTCTCCCAGCCTTCAGGGCGACGCGCGACCGCACATGAGTCAGCGAGATATGGCGTCAGAACGCCGAGCGCTTGATGAAGCCGCGTCGCTTGGCGGCATAGTTCAGCCAATCGCCGCTCCGTCCGAATCCCCGTTCGGCCAGCTCTCACCCCTTCCGCTCCGCCCTTCGGCGCCGCATCATCCGCGCCGCGGCAGGAGGAGGCTCGGATGACGGACTGGTCGAAAGGCGTGGCCTGGATGGGGGGCGAGATCGTCCCCATCGCGGAGGCGAAGATCAGCGTTATGGACTGGGGCGTCACCCGCTCCGACATCACCTATGACGTGGTGCCGGTGAAGGACGGCGCCTTCTTCCGCCTCAACGACTATCTCGACCGGTTCGAGGCCTCGATGAAGGCGACCCGGCTCGACACCGGCGTCGACCGGGAGACGCTGCGGAGCGCGCTCCACGCCATCGTCGCCAAGTCCGGCAACCGGGACGCCTATTGCTCGATGTCGGCCTCGCGCGGCGTGCCGCTCATCCCCGGCACGCGCGATCCGCGCCGCTGCGGCAACCATCTCTACGCCTGGTGCGTGCCCTACATCCACGTCGTGCGGCCCGAGATCATCGAGCGCGGCGCGAAGCTCTGGATCGCGAAGACGGTGAAGCGCATACCGGAAGACAGCGTGAACCCGCGCGCCAAGAACTATCACTGGGGCGACCTGACCGCCGGGCTCTTCGAGGCCTTCGACGAGGGCTATGACACGGTCGTCCTCCTCGACCATCAGGGCAACGTCACCGAGGGGCCGGGCTTCAACGTCTTCTGCGTCTCGGGTGGCAAGGTCATCACCTCGGACCACGGCGTGCTCCACGGCGTCACCCGGAAGACCGTGCTCGACATGTGCCGCGAGAGCGGCATCCCGACCGAGACGCGCCCGCTCCCGGTCGAGGAATTCCTGGAGGCGGACGAGGTTTTCCTCTCCACCTCCGGCGGCGGCGTCGCGCCGATGACCGAGGTCGCGGGGCGGATCTTCGGCAACGGCCGGCCCGGCCCGATCTCCGAGCGGCTCCAGTCGCTCTACTGGGACTGGACGAAGCAGCCCCGCTGGCGCGAGGAGATCGCCTACGCAGCCTGAGCCGCGCGGCCCCGGACGAGAGCCCGGGACCTTCCCGCTCAGTCCTTCGGCAGCATCCGCCCCAGCGTCCGGCCGCCGAGGATGTGGAGGTGGAGATGCGGCACCTCCTGCACCCCGGCCGCGCCGGAGTTGGAGATGGCCCGGTAGCCGGCGCCGCCCGAGCCGGGCGCGACGCCCATCTTCCTCGCCACCGCATCGGCGGTGCGCATGAAGTCGACGATCTCGGCGTCGCTCGCCTCGGCGCAGAAATGGTCGAAGGTCACGTAGGGGCCCTTCGGGATCACCAGCACGTGGACCGGCGCCTGCGGGCGGATGTCCTCGAAGGCGAGCGTGTGCTCGGTCTCCATCACAGTCTTGTTCGGGATTTCGCCGCGGAGGATCCGGGCGAAGATGTTCTGCGGGTCATATAGATAGGCCATGGCTCTCTCCGATGGGCGGGATGTCTGGGGCGCGCGCCGGCGCCGCGACCGGCACGGGGCCGGCGCGGCGGACGCAGACGCGGGCGAAGGCGGCGAGGCGGTCGGCCGGGTCCTGCCCCGGCGCGATCCAGGAAAGCCGGCCTGCGGCGGCGCGGCTCGTCTTCGAGCGCGGGCGGGAGTTTCGCGAATTCCGGACCGGGCGCGCGGCGGTCGACGTGCGCCGCCGCTGCGTCGTCGGCGGCGGCGAAGGCGCGGGCCTGCGCCGCGACGCCCTCCGCGTTCCGGCGGCTGAACAGCGGAAAGGCGACCCAAGGCTCCATTCCGGCCTTGTAGCCGTCCCCCGCCGGGCCGGGAAGCCGGCGGATTGCGTCGCCCCTCGCCGCGCCCCATCGCGCGCCTCCAGGTGGGGCCGGGTGACCGATTTCCACCGCATGCGGCTCTCCGAGAGTGGTCGGCCCGGCCCCGTCTTCGCCGCCGGGCGGTTCGATCTGGGGATGGCGGCCGTGCGGACCGAGCGGCCGCCGGACCTCTCCGCCATGCCCCGCTTCAACGAGAGCGAGGGCCACGGGCCGAAGCGCGCCCACCCCGTCGCCGCGTCGTTCGAGACCTCCCGACCTTCATCATGCATGACGTCTTCCGCCGGAACCGCCACCCCGTCCGCAACGACCCCGCGCCGGGCGATGGCCCGCCGAAGAAGGACATCGACGTAGTCTCGGCAACGGAGCGCCTAGATCAGGAAGGAAGGCCGAGGCTCCGCGGAAGCGCCCGTTCGGCCCTTCAAGGCGCCGACCGCCCGTCGCCCGGGCGACCGGCCCGGGCCGCGCCGCCCCTCGTCCGGGGCGGGCGCGCTGGCGATGCCGGGCGCCGCACAGTCGTCGTCCGGGGCGTTCCGGACAAACCGCCGACCAGTCGCATCACGCGCCCGCCAAGGGTCGGGCGCGGCCCTCCATGTTCCGCTCGTCCCGAATCCTTGACCTTCCGCCCCATGCGGCGTATCTCCCGCGCCGTCTCCGGAAGCCCCGATGCTTCCGGTCTCCGCCATTGGCGCGGAGATCGCCCCCGGTCAGCGCGTCGCGCCCGCCGGGGCGAAAGGCGTTTGGAGCGGTCTAGGAGGCGCGCGATGTTCGAGAACCTGTCCGAACGCCTCTCCGGCGTCTTCGACCGGCTGACCCGTCAGGGCGCGCTGACCGACGCCGACGTGACCGCGGCGCTCCGCGAGGTCCGCGTCGCGCTCCTCGAGGCAGACGTCTCCCTACCGGTCGCGCGCGACTTCGTGGCGAAGGTGCAGGCCAAGGCGGCCGGCCAGTCGGTGACGAAATCGGTCACGCCGGGCCAGCAGGTGGTGAAGATCGTCCATGACGAGCTCGCCGCCGTCCTCGCCGGCGACGACGCGAACGCCGGCCGGCTCCGGGTCGACAGCCCGCCGGCGCCGATCCTGATGGTCGGCCTCCAGGGCTCGGGCAAGACCACCACCACCGCCAAGATCGCCAAGCGCCTCAAGGAGCGGGACGGCAAGCGCGTCCTGATGGCCTCGCTCGACGTGCGCCGCCCGGCGGCGATGGAGCAGCTCGGCATCCTCGGCGCGCAGGTCGGCGTCGACGTCCTGCCCATCGTCAAGGGGCAGGACCCGGTGACGATCGCCAAGCGCGCCAAGACGCAGGCGACGCTCGGCGGCTATGACGTCTACCTCCTCGACACCGCGGGCCGGCTCCATGTCGACGACGAATTGATGGGCGAGGTCGAGGCCGTCCGCGACGCGACGAAGCCGCACGAGACCCTTCTCGTCGTCGACGGCCTGACCGGCCAGGACGCCGTCAACGTCGCCAAGGAGTTCGACGGCCGCGTCGGCGTCAGCGGCGTCGTCCTCACCCGGATGGACGGCGACGGCCGCGGCGGCGCCGCGCTCTCGATGCGGGCCGTCACCGGCAAGCCGATCAAGTTCGTCGCCACCGGTGAGAAGATGGAGGCGCTCGAAGAATTCCAGCCCGACCGGATCGCCGGCCGCATCCTCGGCATGGGCGACATCGTCGCCCTCGTCGAGAAGGCGCAGGAGACGGTCGAGCTCCAGGAAGCCGAGCGAATGATGAAGCGGTTCCAGAAGGGCCGCTTCGACATGAACGACCTTCGCGGCCAGCTCGAGCAGATGCTCAAGATGGGCGGCCTCCAGGGGCTGATGGGGATGCTGCCCGGCATGGGCAAGATCCAGAAGCAGATGGAGGAGGCGAATTTCGACGACCGGGTGATCCGCCGCCAGATCGCCCTCATCCAGTCGATGACGAAGAGGGAGCGGGCGAACCCCGACCTTCTCCAGGCCAGCCGCAAGAAGCGCATCGCGGCCGGCGCCGGGCTCGAGGTGCAGGAGCTGAACCGCCTCCTGAAGATGCACCGGCAGATGGCCGACATGATGAAGAAGATGGGCAAGATGGGGAAAAAGGGCCTGATGCGCGGCGCCCTGTCCCAGATGTTCGGCAAGGGCGGGCTCAACCCGGCGATGATGGGCGGCCCCGGCGGCATGCCAGGCGCGGCGCCGGGCGAGGCGCCCAAGCTTCCCGGCCTCGGCGGCGCCCCGGGCGGCCTGCCGCCGGGCTTCCCCGGCGGCTTCGCCGGCTTTGGCAAGAAGAAATGACCGAACGCGCCGCCCTTTCGTCCGCGCGGCTGGCGATGTGGCCGCCCGAACCCGCCGATCTCGGCGCGTATCGGGCGTTCTACGCCGCCTCGGACGTGACGGTCGGGGGCGATCGCGGCGGCCGGTCCGCGGCGGAGGCCGAGGCGATGCATGCGCGCGACATGGCGCACTGGGCGGCGATCGCCTGGGCCTCTGGCGCGCCCGGCGAGCCTTGTGTCGAGACCCATATGCGGGACGAGAACGCCCCCGCCCGCCGCCTCGCGGCGCGGCTCGGCGGCGTCGTCGACCGGCGGGTGACTTTTGCCGTCGGCGGGACGCGCGGCATCGTCGCCCTGCCGCGGGAGAGCGCCGCATGAGCGCGATCACCGTCATCGAGACGGCGCGGCTCCGGCTCCGCGGCCCGCGGCCCTCGGATTTCGAGGCCCATGCGGCGTTCTCGGCCTCCGAGCGCTCCGTCGGCGTCGGCGGGCCCTATTCCCGCGCCGACGCCTTCCACAATTTCTGCGCCATGATCGGCCACTGGCCGATGCGCGGCTATGGCCGCTGGATCGTGGCGGACAAGGCGACGGACGCGCCGCTCGGCGTGGTCGGCCCGATGTTCCCCGAAGGCTGGCCCGAGCCCGAGATCGCCTGGACCGTCTACGAGAAAGCCGAGGGCAAGGGGATCGCCTTCGAGGCCGCCGCCGCCGCCCGCGCCCACGCCTATGGCGCGCTCGGCTGGAAGACCGCGGTCAGCCTGACCGACCCGGGCAACCTCCGCTCCCAGGCGCTGGCGAAGCGGATGGGCTGCGTCCGCGACGGCGTCTTCGTTCACCCCGAGGCCGGCGATCTCTGGATCTGGCGGCACCCGGCCCCGGAGACGCTCCAGTGACCCCACCCGTGATCGAGACCGAGCGGCTGATCCTCCGCCCCAACCGGGAGGCTGATTTCGAGCATTACGCGGCGTTCTACGCCTCCGAGCGCGCGCGGCTCCGCGGCGGGCTGAAGACGCGGCCGCAGGCCTGGATCCAGTTCGCCGCCGAGATCGGCCATTGGGCGCTACGCGGCTACGGCTTCTGGGCGGTGGAGGAGAAGGCGACCGGCGCCTATTGCGGCCAGGTCGGGCTCTGGAACCCGGAAGGCTGGGCCGCGCCGGAGATCGGCTGGCTGGTGGTGGAACATGCCGAAGGCCGCGGCGTCGCCTACGAGGCCGCGCTCCGCGCCCGCGACTACGCCTATCGCATCCTTGGCTGGCGCGAGGCGGCGAGCTGCATCTCCGAGGGCAACGACCGCTCGATCCGCCTCGCGGAGCGGATGGGCGCCCGCTTCGACCGGCGCTTCCCGCGCGAGGGCATGCCCGACCATCTCGTCTATCTCCACCCGGCCCTGGAGGCGCTGCAATGACCGCGCCGCTGATCGAGACGGAGCGGCTGATCCTCCGCCGGCCCGTGGCGGCGGACCTGCCCGGCTGGACCGAATTCTTCCTCGCCGAGCGCTCCCATTTCATCCGCTCCCGCGTCGAGCAGAGCGAGGCGATGGCCTGGCGCGTCTTCGCCACGGTCTGCGGCCATTGGAGCATCCACGGCTGCGGCCTTTTCGTCTTCGCGCCGAAATCGGCGCCGGAACGCGGGCTCGGCTATGCCGGCCCCTGGCGGCCGCATGGCTGGCCGGAATGGGAGATCGGCTGGTCGATCTGGTCCGAGGCCGAAGAGGGCAAGGGCTATGTGCGGGAGGCGGCGGCCGCCGCCCTCTCGCACGCCTACGCCGCGCTCGGCTGGAAAACCGCCGTCTCCTATGTCGACGCGCGGAACACCCGCTCCATCCGCCTCGCCGAACGGCTCGGCGCGGCGCCGGACTGGGATGCGGAAACGCCGCGGGGCGAGCAATGCGTGGTCTTTCGCCACAAGGGCCCGGAGGGGGGATCATGACCGACGACGTCGCGCGGGCGGCCGCGCTCCTGGCGGAGCAGCGCCACCATATCGACAACCTCGACGCCATCCTCGTCTACACCCTCGCGGAGCGGTTCAAGGCGACGCAGGCGGTCGGCCGGCTGAAGGCCGCGCACGCCCTGCCGCCGGCGGACCCGGCGCGGGAGACGAAGCAGGTGGAGCGCCTGCGGCGGCTGGCCGAGGACGCGGATCTCGATCCCGTCTTCGCCGAGAAGTTCCTGAAATTCCTGATCGCGGAAGTGATCCGGCACCACGAGCAGATCCACGAAGAAATGCAGAAATAGGGGCTGCGGCCCCTCCCCAGACCTCAAAGGAGACAACCCATGTCCATGAAGATCCGGCTCGCCCGCGGCGGCGCGAAGAAGCGGCCCTATTACACCATCGTGGCGGCGGACAGCCGCGCGCCGCGCGACGGCCGCTTCCTCGAGAAGCTCGGCTCCTACAACCCGCTCCTGCCGAAGGACGACGAGAACCGCGTGAAGCTCGACCTCGAGCGGATCAAGGAGCTGATGGCCCAGGGCGCGCAGCCGACCGACCGCGTGAAGCGCTTCCTCGAGGCCGCCGGCGCGATGGAGAAGTCCGTCCGCAACAACCCGAACAAGGCGAAGCCGGGCCAGAAGGCGGTCGAGCGCGCGAAGGAGCGGGCCGACAAGGCCGCCGCCGCGGCCGCGCCGGCCGAGACCGAGGCCGCGGCGGAGTAATCCGCCTCGTCGCGCCGGGGGCCGGGGGCGATGCCCGTCGATCCGAAAACGCTGATCTGCGTCGGCGCCGTCGCCGGGGCCTTCGGCGTGCGCGGCGAGGCGCGGCTGAAATCCTTCTGCGCCGAGCCGGAGGACATCGCCCGCTACGCCCCGCTCTTCGACGAGACGGGCGCGCGGAGCTTCACGCTGAAGATCGTCCGCCCGATCGGCGGCGGCTTCGCGGCGCGGCTCGGCGGCGTCTCGACGCGCGAGCAGGCGGAGGCGCTGAAGGGCCTTCGCCTCTACGCGGTGCGGGACCGGCTGCCGGCCCTGCCGGATGACGAGTTCTACCATGCCGACTTGATCGGCCTCGACGCGGTCGATCCCGGCGGCGCGCCGATCGGCAAGGTCCGCGCGGTGGACGACCATGGCGGCGGCGATTTCCTCGAGATCGCCCGGCCGGGCCGGCCCGAACTTCTCGTCCCCTTCACCCGAGACGCTGTGCCGACGGTGGACCTCGCCGCCCGCCGGGTGGTGATCGACCCGCCGGAGGAGATCGTCGTCGAAGGGGAGCCGGAGGCGTGAGCGGGGCGGAGAGCCCCTCCCGCTCGCATGGCCGCCTCGCCGCGCGCCCGGTGCTCCGGCCGAAGCCGCTGATGGAGGGGGAGGAGATCGCCGGCGCCTGGGCCGCGCGCGTCCTCACACTCTTCCCGGAGATGTTCCCGGGCCCGCTCGGCGTCTCGCTCCTCGGCAACGCGCTCCGGCTCGGGCTCTGGAGCCTCACGGCCATCGACATCCGCCGCTTCGGCCTCGGCAAGCACCGGACCGTGGACGAGCCGCCCTTCGGCGGCGGCCCGGGCATGGTGATGCGCCCCGACGTCGCCGCCGCGGCGGTGGATTCGGCGATGTCCGGCGCGCCGGACGACCGCGCCCGCTGGCCGCTCGTCTACCTCTCGCCGCGCGGCGAGCCCTTCGATCAGGCGATGGCCCGCCGATTCGCCGCCTGCGAGGGAATCACCCTTCTCTGCGGCCGTTTCGAGGGGCTGGACGAGCGCGTGCTCGAAGCGCGCGGGATCGAGGAGGTTTCGCTCGGCGATTTTGTCATGACCGGGGGCGAAATCGCTGCGATGGCGTTGATCGACGCCACCGTTCGGCTTATACCGCGCGTCCTCGGAAACGCCGCCAGCGTGGCCGAGGAAAGCTTTTCGGCGGGGCTTCTCGAAGCGCCGCACTATACCAAGCCCCCGCTCTGGGAGGGCCGCGAGGTTCCGGAGGTCCTGCTCTCCGGCCACCACGCCCGGATCGCCGCATGGCGCGCCGCGATGAGCGAGGCGACGACGAAGGAACGCCGTCCCGATCTCTGGCGGGCGCATGCGGCTCGAGCCGCCTCTGCGAACCCGAATGCAGGACCAGAGCGCTCGGACGCGAACACCTCCGCCGCAACAGGCGGGCTTGAGAAGGACTGAGCCGATGAACATCATCGAACAGCTCGAGCGCGAGCACATCGCCGAGCTCGGCAAGCAGATCCCGGATTTCGCCGCCGGCGACACGATCCGGGTCGGCTACAAGGTGACCGAGGGCACCCGTCACCGCGTGCAGGCCTATGAGGGCGTCTGCATCTCCCGCAAGGGCGGCAACACGATCGGCGCGTCCTTCACGGTCCGCAAGATCAGCTTCGGCGAGGGCGTCGAGCGCGTCTTCCCGCTCCACTCGCCGGCGATCGATTCGATCGAGGTCGTGCGCCGCGGCCGCGTCCGCCGCGCCAAGCTATACTACCTCCGTGAGCGCCGCGGTAAGCGCGCGCGCATCGCCGAGAAGACCAACTACCGTGAGCTGAAGGGCGACGGCGCCTCCGAGTGAGGCCGCGCCGCTGACGGAAAACTGATCGCCCCGGCCGCGCGGCCGGGGCATGATCGGGCCGTGTTCGCCCGATTCCTTCTCCCCCTTCTGCTGCTCTTCGCTCCGCCCGTCCTCGCCTGCGGCGAGGCCCCCGAGCCATGTCTGGCGGCGGGCGGCGAATATCTCGTCCATGTCCCCGATGCGCCCGGCCCGCACCCGGCGCTCATCTTCCTTCATGGCTATGGCGGCACCGGCGAAGGCGTCATGGGCCAGGCCGCGATGGTGGAGACGGCGCTCGCCCGCGGCTTCGCGGTGATCGCGCCGCAGGGGATGCCCCGGCGGGAGGGCGAGAAGGGCGGCGCCTGGAACAGCTTCGCCGCGCCCGGCCGGCGCGACGACGTCGCCTTCCTCGGAGGCGTGGCGGAGGACGCGGCCGCGCGCTTCGGGCTCGACCGCGCCCACGTGCTCCTCGCCGGCTTCTCGGGCGGCGGGATGATGACCTGGCGGGTCGCCTGCGACGCGCCGGGGGCCTTCGCCGCCTTCGCGCCGGTCGCCGGCCTTCTCTGGCGGCCGCTTCCGGAGCGCTGCGCCGGCCCCTTCGCGATGCTCCACGTCCACGGCTGGTCCGACCCGGTGGTGCCGCTCGAAGGCCGCACGGTCGGCTCCGGGCAGGTCACGCAGGGCGATCTCTTCGCCGGGCTCGCGCTGCTTCGCGCCACGCTCGGCTGCGCCAGGGACGCGCCGGACGCCTTCGATCGGAAAGACGACTTCCAGATCCGTAGCTGGACGAGTTGCGCGCCGGGCGCGCGGCTCGACTTCGCGCTCTGGCCGGGCGGCCACGCGGCGCCGGCCGGCTGGGCCGCCCTGGCGCTCGACTGGTTTGAGGCGCTCACCGCCGCCGATTAGCCCGCCGGGCCAATTCGCTGGACGCTTCGCGGCTTTCCATGCCAAAGCGAAATCCGGAGCATGGCGAAGGTGCCTGCGGGCGGTCGAGCGATGGCGCAGAGCCTCTACGAGAAATATGGCGGCTTCGCCGCGGCGGGCCGGATCGTCCTCGACTTCTATGAGCGCGCGCTCGATTCCGAAGAGGTCGGGCATCATTTCGACGGCGTCGACATGGCGCGCCTGATCGACCACCAGACCAAGTTCATCGCCTTCCTGCTTGGCGGCCCCGCGCATTTCACCGATGACCGGCTCCGCGCCGCGCATCGCGGTCTCGGCGTCACAGGTGAGGAATTCGCGGCGATGTCCGCGCTGCTCGGCGAGACGCTGGCGGATCACGGCGTCTCGCCGGAGGACGCGGCGGTGGTGCTGCAGGGGTTCGAGGCGCGGCGCGGCCTCGTCGTGCTTTGAGATGACCAGCCTCGCCGCGCTCAACGAGCAGCTCCTGAGGACGATCGGCGTCGGCATCGCGCTGGCGCGGCGGGAAGAGGGCGCGATCTTTTTCCGCAACCTCGCCTTCTGGACCTGGTTCGGCGAGCCCGAGCTTGAGGACTCGCTCTTCGACGTGCTGCCGGGGATCGACCGCGACGCGCTGGATGCGGCGCTCGCCGAGGGCCGCCCTTTCAGCGTCGAGCTTTCGATGAAGCCGAAGCGGCGCACCCTCGTCATCTCCGCCCAGATCAGCGCGGCGATGGACGGGGAGAAGGAGATCCTCGTCGTCGAATGCCAGAACGTCACCCGGATGCGAGAGCTCGAGGCGATGATCGAGAGCTACTCGACCATGGTCGAGCGCAACACCCGGGAGCTGGAGCGGGAGAAGGAGCGGGTGGAGAAACTCCTCCTCAACATCATGCCGCGGCAGGTCTACGAGGAATACAAGAGCTTCGGCGTGGTGACGCCGCAGCTTTACCGAAACGTCTCGGTGCTCATGCTGGATTTCGTCGGCTTCGTGAAGCGGGCGCAGGAGCAGGACCCGACGGTGCTGGTCTCCGAGCTGAACGAGATCTTCACCGCCTTCGACCGCATCGCCGAGCAGTTCGGCTGCGAGCGGATCAAGACGGTGGGAGACGCCTATCTTGCGGTCTCCGGCATGCCGGAGCCGACGCCGGACCATGCCCGCGCGGTCGCCGCCACGGCGCTCCGCTTCGTCCGCTATCTCGAGCGGCGGAACCAGAGCCACCGGATCGCCTGGGAATGCCGTGTCGGCGTCGCCGCCGGCTCGGTGGTGGGCTCGGTCGTCGGCGTGCAGAAATACGTCTATGACGTCTTCGGCGAGGCGGTGAACCTCGCCAGCCGGCTACAGACCCTCGCCGAGCCGATGCAGGTGCTGGCGGATGGCGAGATGGTCGGCGCCCTCGCCGACGAATTCACCCTCTCCGATCTCGGCCTGCGCGACGTGCGCGGCTTCGGCCCGCGCCGCATCGCCTCCGTCCTTTCCGACACGCGCCTCAACGCGGCGCGCTGAGCGGGTTTCCCGGCCGGCGCAAGATCCGGCCGCTCCAAGCCGGCCAACCGCCGCCGCAACGCGCTGCACTTCCTTTGGCCCGTGCGACCGGCACGGCCCGCGCCCGACCCACCCCGGGGTCGGCCTCGCCCCTCTGCGCATCGCTCAGTCGGGCGGCCCTCGTCGCGTGAACGCTTGCGTCGCTCTGAATGTTATTGTGATTCAATGCTTTGACTGCGATATCGCACGCGATAACCTGCCTCAGAGCAGCGCGGCGACCCGGGCGCGGAGCGACGGAACCGCCTCCGCCTCGAACCACGGGTTTCGCTTCAACCAGCCGGTGTTGCGCCAGGAGGGGTGTGGCAGCGGCATCACCGCCTCGCCATGGCTCCGCCAGTCCGCCACCCGTTCGGCCAGCGGCCGCTTGCCGCCGAGCGCCCAGTTCTGGGCGTAGCTTCCCACCAGGAGGGTAAGCCGGACCTGCGGCATCGCCCCCAGCGCCCGCGCCCGCCAGAGCGCGGCGCAGCGGGGCGGCGGCGGCAGGTCGGAGCCCTTTGCGTCATAGCCGGGGAAGCAGAACGCCATCGGCAGGATGGCGATGCGCCCGCGGTCGTAGAACGTCTCCCGGTCCACCCCCATCCAGTCCCGCAGCCGATCGCCGGACCGATCGTCGAAGGGGAGGCCGCTTTCGTGGACGCGAAGGCCCGGCGCCTGCCCGGCGATGAGAATGCGCGCCGTCGCGGACATCCGGGTGACGGGGCGCGGCGCATGGCCCGTCACGGTCGCCGCGAACCCCTCGGCGCAGGCGCGGCAGGCGGCGATCTCCTCTTCGAGGTCGGCGATCGGGTCGGGCGCAGTCATCGAGGCGAGATCGGCGCGGCCGGCCGGGCCGTCAAGCCCGCGCCGGTCACGCCCCCGTCAGATGCCCCCCGTCAGAACAGGAAGTCGCTCGCCGAAAGATCGTCCGAATCGACGCGCAGGAGGAGGATCGTCGTATCCGCGAAGGCGATCATCGCGCCGTTCCCGGCATCGGTGATCGTGAGGTCGGAGAAGCGCCGCGCGCCGCTCTCGATCTCGATCGCGTCCTCACCGATGGTGAAGTCGGCGACCCGGTCGTCGCCGTCGGCGGCGCGATAGGTGAAGGTGTCCGCGCCGCCGCCGCCGCGCGCGAAGTCGTCGCCCGCGCCGCCGCGGAGGATGTCGCGCCCGGCGCCGCCGATCATCCGGTCGTTGTTGCCGCCCCCGATCAGGTCGTCGTCCGAACCGCCGCCGCGCAACGTGTCGTTGCCGGCGTCGCCCATCAGCGTGTCGCGCGAGGCCCCGCCGCGGAGCACGTCCCGGCCGCCACCGCCGCCGAGGAAGTCCGCCCCGCCGCCGCCGCCGAGCGTGTCGAACCCGGACCCGCCTTCGAGCGAATCGAAGCCCGAGCCGCCGCTGAGACTGTCGTCGCCGCCCTCGCCGACGCCGTCGTCGTCGCCGCCGCCGCCGATGAGCGTATCGAACCCGAGGCCGCCAAAGAGGTCGTCGGCGCCGCCCTCGCCGTCAAGCACGTTGTCCCGCGTGTTGCCGCGGAGCGTATCCTGCCCGGCGGCGCCGGAGGCGTCCTCGATGCTCGAAAGGCGCACCACGCCGTTGAACGTGTCCTGCAGCCGGTTGAGCGCGAGATTGATCTGGACGCTGATCGAGCCGACTGCGTCCACCAGGTCGAAGCCGCCGCCGCCCTTCAGCGTGTCGACGCCGCCGGAGAGGATGAACACGTCGTCCCCCGCCCCGCCGTCCAGGAAGTCGTCGTCGTCGCCGCCGTCCAGCGTGTCGTTCCCACCGCCGCCGAAGATGTCGTCCTCGCCGTCGGCGCCGAAGATGTCGTCGTCGCCCTCGCCGCCGAGCAGGGTGTCGGCGAAGTCGGAGCCGTCGATGACGTCGTCGTCCCCGGTGATGGCGTCGAGGATCAGGTCGCTGTCGCCGGCGTCGATTAGGTCGAGGAAGTCGGAGGCGTCGAGATCGACGCGCCGCGCCTCGAAGACGAGGTCGTCACCGTCGAATTCCGAGATGCTGGAGATCGGCCCGGTGGCGTCGAAGGAGCTTCTGACGCGGAACCGCCCCGTCGCCTCGTAGGAGAAGAGGTCGTCGAAGGCGGCGATCAGATCGCTGGAAAGCTCGACATCCGGCCGCACGAGCCGATCCGGCGTGCGCATGTCGAGCTGCAGGAAGGCGCGTATCTGGGCCATGTCGGGTCCTCCGGATGCGGAGCCTCAACGCGCGGGCCCCGGCTTTCCGTTGCATCGGGGCATGATCGCGCGATGCGGCGCATTCATCCAGTCCGCTTCGTCACGAAGCGGGCCCGGGTTTCAGACGCCGGGGCCTTCCGGGCAAAGCAGCGGCTCCCGCTCCCGCCCGACGAGCCTCAGGCGGAGCGGCGGAGAGCCGTCCGCCGTCTCGGCGACGAGCCCGTCCGCGCCGTCCCGGAAGAGCCGCCAGCAGGAGACGCCGACCGCGTATCGGAAGCAGACTTCGCCCGCCGCCGCGTCCCAGGCGCCCGGCTCGCACTGGCCGCCCCGCGGCAGCCAGAGCGTGCGGCCATCGGCGAAATACTGCTCCGAGCCGAACCATTCGCCGCTCTCGTCGGCGAAATGCAGCGTCCAGCCTTCGGATAGCCGGCGGAACTCCTCGCCCGAAATCGGCTCCCCCGCGGTCGCTGCGCCGGCGAGGAGGATGGCGAGGAGTGCGGCGCGCTTCATTCCGCCTCGGCGAGGAACTTCTCGGCCTCGAGCGCGGCCATGCAGCCCATGCCGGCGGAGGTGACGGCCTGCCGGTAGACATGGTCGGTCACGTCCCCCGCGGCGAAGACGCCGGGAATGGCGGTGGCGGTGGAGCCGGGCTTCACCACGACATAGCCGCCGTGATGGGTCTCAAGCTGGTCTTTCACCAGCTCCGACGAAGGCGCGTGGCCGATCGCCACGAAGACGCCGGCGCAGGGGATCTCCCTCGCCTCGCCCGTCTTCACGTTCCGCACCTTCGCGGCGGTGACGCCGAGCGGGTCTTCCGCGCCGATCACCTCCTCCAGCGTCGAGTCCCAGACGATCTCGACCTTCGGGTTCTCCCTCAGCCGCTTTTCGAGGATCTTCTCGGAGCGGAGCGAATCCCGCCGGTGGACCAGCGTCACCTTCGAGGCGAAGCGGGTGAGGAACAGCGCCTCCTCCACCGCGGTGTTGCCGCCGCCGATCACCACCACGTCCCGGCCGCGATAGAAGAACCCGTCGCAGGTGGCGCAGGCCGAGACGCCGAAGCCCTTGAACTTCTCCTCCGAGGGAAGGCCGAGCCAGCGCGCCTGCGCCCCGGTGGCGAGGATCACCGCCTCGGCCCGCCAGATCGCCCCGGAATCGCAGGTCGCGACGAAGGGCCGCTTCGAAAGGTCGAGCGCGGTGACGATGTCGGAGACGATCTCCGCGCCCATCTTCTTCGCATGGCCCTCCATGCGGACCATCAGGTCCGGGCCCATTACTTCCTCGTCGCCCGGCCAGTTCTCCACCTCGGTGGTGATGGTCAGCTGCCCGCCGGGCTGCAGGCCCTGGATCAGCACGGGCTCCAGCATGGCCCGCGCAGCGTAGACCGCAGCGGTGTAGCCGGCCGGGCCGGAGCCGATGATCAGGAGTTTCACGTCGCGCGTTTCGGCCATGGAATCCTCTCGGCGGGGCGGGCGCCCCTATGTAGTCGCGCCCCCCGGTCCCGCCAAGCCGGCGGCGCGGCGCGGCGATCCGCATACGAAAAGCCGCCAGTTGCGCAAGTTAATTGCGCCCGCCGGCCCGAACGGGTAACGGAATGGTCGGCGCGCGCGGGGGCCAACTCCGCCGGAGGGGAAGGCATGGCGGCAGGCAAGCTCGACGCGATCGACCGGAAGATACTCGCCGAGCTTCAGGCCGACGGGCGCATGACCAATGTCGAACTTTCGAAGCGGCTCGGCATCTCGGCGCCGCCCTGCCTCAGGCGGGTCCGCTCGCTGGAGGAGGAAGGGCTGATCGAGGGCTACCATGCCCGCGTGAACGCCCGCGCCCTCGGCTTCGAGGTGTCGGTCTTCGCCATGGTCGGGCTTTCAAGCCAGGCCGAGCGGGATCTCGCCGCGTTCGAGGCGCTCTGCCGATCCTGGCCGCTGGTCCGCGAATGCCACATGCTGAACGGCGAGATCGACTTCCTGCTGAAATGCGTCGCGCCGGACCTTTCCACCTTCCAGAGCTTTCTCACCGGGCACCTGACCGCCGCGCCGAACGTGGCGAGCGTGAAGACCTCGCTCGTCATCCGCGGCGCGAAGATGGAGCCGGGCGTGCCCTTCGACGTGCTCGAAGCGCGGATCGAGGACTGATTCCGGCGGCCGGCGCCGCGTTCGGCCCGCGCGCCTGCCGCCGCATCCGCGAAGCTGTCGGCATGGGCGAAGCGCCACATCGGAGAGCGCGCGGCAGGAGGGCCGAGGCCGTAACCCGCGCCGTTCCGCGGCGGGGCCTCGCCAACCCGTTCACGCCGCAAGCGGTTCTCTCGGAAGACGCGGTCGAGGCGATCCACCGCGCCGCGCTCGACGTGCTGGAGCGGGAGGGGCTTCGCATCCTCCTGCCGGAGGCGGTGGAGATCTTCCGCGCCGCGGGCGCCGCCATCGAGCCGGACGGCCTCGTCCGCATCGGGCGTGAGATCGTCGAAGCCGCGCTCGCCGCCGCGCCCGGCGAGATCACGGTACGCGCCGGCGCGCCGGAACATGACCTTCGCCTCGCCCCCGGCGCGCTGAATTTCGGCCCTGGCGCCGGCTGCCCGAACGCGACCGACCGGCTTCGCGGTCGCCGCCCAGGTTCGATGCGGGATTTCGAGGAGCTGACCCGCCTCGCCGCCGGGCTCGACGTGCTCCACATCCAGGCCCCGATGGCGGAGCCGCAGGACATTCCGCCCGCGCGCCGCCACTATGAGATGACGCGTGCGCAACTCGTCGCCTCGCCGAAGGTCCCGTTCATCTACGCCCGCGGGCAGGGCCAGGTGGCCGACTGCCTCGACATGCTGGCGCTCGGCCGCGGCCTTTCGCCCGACGCATTCCGCGCCGCGCCGCGCTGCTACACCGTCATCAACACAAATTCGCCGCGCCAGTTCGACCGGCCGATGGCGGAAGGGATCATCGACTTCGCCCGCGCCGGGCAGGTCTCGATCATCACGCCCTTCTGCCTTATGGGGGCGAT
>CALFYQ010000125.1 GCA_937952085.1 uncultured Paracoccaceae bacterium
GATTGGACGCCGATCAGCCCCGAAACAGGGGCCTTATTGCGCGCCTATCCACACAGAATCTCGACAGCGCCGCCAGCCGGGCCCGCGCCGCTTCGCGGCGGCCCTTCATCGACGCTGTGGAGATCTGGACGCCGGACGGAGACGACGGGCCGCTCCGGCTCGCGGGCGGCGCGCCGGGGGATCTTTCGTCGCTCGCCGCGGCGGGCGCGGAGGCCCGTTTCCCGAAGGGCGAGGATCTCGTCGGCAGGGCGTGGGAGGCGGGCTCCCCGATCCTCCTGAAACGGTTCGAAGAATCGGAGTTCAAGCGCGCCGCCGCCGCCGAAGGGCTGGGCGCCGCGCTCGCTCTGCCGGTCTTCGACGGGGCGCGGCTCAAGGCCGTGGTAGTCTTCTTCTGCATCGCCGACGAGACGCGCAACGGCGCGATGGAGATCTGGCGCGGCGGCGGGTCCGGCGGGCCGGCCTTGCGGCTTCACGACGGCTATTTCGGTGGCGCGCGGAATTTCTACCGCGTCGCGCGCACCGTGGACTTCCCGCGCGGCAAGGGCCTGCCGGGCGGCGTCTGGGCGAGCGGCGCGCCGATGCTGCTGCGCGATCTCGGCTCCGGCTATCGCTTCATCCGCGCCGAAAGCGCCGGCGCGGCGGGTCTGACCACCGGCATGGGCCTGCCGTCGCCGTCGCCGGCGGAAAGCGGCGCCGTCCATGTCGTCACGCTGCTCTCGGCGCGATCCGCCCCGATCGGGCGCCGGTTCGAGATCTGGACGGTCGAATCGGCGGGCGAAGGCCGTTCGGACCTGATCCTCGTCGACGGAATCTGCGAGCGCGAAGGGGCGCTCTTGAAGCGTGAGCCGCTCCGCGTCGCCGCCGTTTCGGGCCCGATCGGCAGGGTGGTGGAAACGGGGCTTCCCTTCGCGGCCGCGGGCGCGGATGCGCAAGGCTCGCCCGCCGGATACGGCGCGGTCGTCGCGATTCCGGTACATCGCGGCGGCGCGCTCGCACATGTCGCCGCCTGGTATGTCTGAACGGAGGTTCGGGAGATGACGCCTCGAGAGATCGAACTGATCCGCAACAGTTTTGCGAAGGTCCGGCCGGCCGCCACTTTCGTGGCCCAGATGTTCTACGCCCGGCTGTTTCGGCTGGCGCCGGAGGTGAAGGCGCTCTTCGGCGCCGACATGCAAGCGCAGCGTGAAAGCCTGATGGCCGCGCTGGAAGAGGTCGTCCTGAGGCTGGAGGATTTCGACGCGCTGCTGCCGCTCGTGAAGGGCCTCGCGCATCGCCATGTCGGCTTCGGCGTGGAGGCGGCGCACTACGAGCCGGTGGGCGACGCGCTGATCTGGGCGCTCGGGCAGGCGCTCGGCCCGGCCTTCGACGAGGAGACGAAAGCGGCCTGGCGCGTCGCCTATGGCGCGATGTCCTCGGCGATGATCGCGTCGGCCTATCCGGGCGCGCCCGGCGTCGCCGCGGAGTAGGCGCCGTGCCATCGCGGCTCGTCATCGTCGGCGCCGGCATGGCGTCCGGCCGCGCTCTCGAAGACATTCTTGCGCGGGCGCCCGGCGCCTATGACATCACGCTCTTCGGCGCCGAGCCGCGCGGCGCCTACAGCCGCGTCCTGCTCTCGCAGGTCCTCGCCGGCGAGAAGACGGGCGATCAGATCGTGATCCACGACGCCGCCTGGTATGCGGCGCATGGCGTGACCTGCCGCTTCGGCGAACCCGTCGTCGCGATCGACCGGGTCCGGAAGATGGTCGTCACGGAAAAGGGCGAGACGCCCTATGATCGCCTCCTCCTCGCCACGGGGTCGCGCCCCCTCGAGGGGCCTTCCGGGGCCGGCCGCCTTGGCGGCGTCACCACCTTCCGCGATCTCGACGATGTGGCGGCCATGGTCGCCGCCGCGCGGCCCGGCGCGCGCGCCGCGGTGATCGGCGGCGGCCCGCTCGGGCTCGAAGCGGCGGCCGGCCTCCGCCAGCGCGGCATGGACGTGACGGTGCTGCATCTCGCCCCGCGCCTGATGAACCGGCACGTCGACGACGCGGCGGGCGCGCTGCTCGGCAGGGCGCTGGAGGCGCGCGGCATCCGCATCAGGTGCGGCGCGAGGACGCGGGAAATCTTCGGCGACGGCGCCGTGAAGGGCGTGCGCCTCGAAGACGGCGCCGTCGTTCCCGCCGATCTCGTCTGCATCGCGCTCGGCGTCCGCCCCGAGGCGGCGCTCGCCGGCGAGAGCGGCCTTCCGGTCGGCCGCGGCCTCCGCGTCGACGACGACATGCGCACCGCGGACCCGTCGATCCTGGGCGTCGGCGAATGCGTCGAGCATCGCGGCCGGTGCTACGGGCTCGTCGCGCCCGCCTATGAGATGGCGCGCGCCGCCGCGGCCACGCTGGCGGGCGAACGGGCGCCTTTTCCCGGGGCGCTGCCCGCGACCCGCCTCAAGATCGCGGGCCTCGCGCTCTTCTCGGCGGGGGATATCTCGCCGGGCCCGGGCCGCGAAGAGATCGCGTTCCGCGATCTCGGCCGCGGCGTCTACAAGCGCCTGGTGATCGAGGACGGCCGGCTCGTCGGCGTCGTGCTCTTCGGGGACACGGCGGATGCGAACTGGTTCTACGGCCTGATGCGCGACGGAGACGACATCTCGCAGATCCGCGACACGCTCACATTCGGCCCCGCCTTCGCGGAGCCGCGGCGCGGCGTGTCGCTCGTCCGGGCCTCGACGCCGGCGGACCGCGCCGCGCGTCCGCGGCCGGCGCCGGAACGCGCGGCTCCGGGCCCGGCCGCCTGATGCCTGCCGCGATCCGCACGACTTGTCCGTATTGCGGCGTCGGCTGCGGGGTTCTCGCGTCGCCTGACGGAGCCGGGGGGGCCCGGATCGCCGGCGACCCGGATCATCCGGCCAATCTGGGGCGGCTCTGCTCGAAGGGCTCGGCGCTCGGCGACACGCTGGGGCTCGAGGGGCGGCTTCTCGCGCCGCGGGTCGATTGTCGCGCCGCGAGGGGCGCTTCGGGGGGTGGATCGGGCGGGCGGGAGGCCTCCTGGGACGAGGCGCTCGATCTCGTCGCCGGACGGTTTTCCGACGCGGTGGCGGCGCACGGGCCGGATTCGGTCGCCGTCTACGCCTCCGGCCAGCTCCTCACCGAGGATTATTACGTCGCCAACAAGCTGATGAAGGGCTTCATCGGCTCGGCCAACATCGACACCAATTCCCGCCTCTGCATGGCCTCCTCCGTCGCCGCGCATCGCCGCGCCTTCGGGGCCGACATCGCGCCGGGCGTCTACGAGGACCTGGAGGCGGCCGATCTCGTCGTCCTCGTCGGCTCCAACCTCGCCTGGTGCCATCCGGTGCTGCACCAGCGGTTGATGGCCGCGAAGGCCGTCCGGCCCGGGCTCCGCATCGTCAACATCGATCCTCGCGGCACCGCCACCGGCGAGACCGCCGATCTCGTCCTCCGCCTCGCGCCGGATTCCGACGCCTGGCTCTTCGCCGGCCTTCTCGCCGCGATCGACGAGGCCGGCGCGGTCGACGCCGGCTATGTCGGCGCCCATGTCTCGGGCTGCGCCGAGGCCCTCGCGCGGGCCCGCGCCGCCACGCCCGCCCGCGTCGCCGCCGAGACCGGCCTCGCGGAGGCCGAGATCCGCGCCTTCTGGGCGCTCTGGATCGGAACCGGGAAGGTCGTCACCCTCTGGAGCCAGGGCGCCAACCAGTCCGGGGCCGGGACCGACAAGGTCAACGCCATCATCAACTGCCATCTCGCCACGGGCCGGATCGGCCGGCCCGGCATGGGGCCCCTCTCCGTCACCGGCCAGCCGAACGCGATGGGCGGGCGGGAGGTCGGCGGCCTCGCCAACATGCTGGCCGCCCATCTCGATCTCGAGGACCCGGCCCACCGCGACGCGGTCCGCGCCTTCTGGGCGGCGCCGCGCCTCGCCGAACGGCCGGGTCTGAAGGCGGTCGATCTATTCCGGGCCGCCGCCGACGGGCGGATCAGGGCGCTCTGGATCATCTCCACCAATCCCGCGGTCTCGATGCCGGAGGCGGACGCCGTCCGCGCCGCGATCCGGGCCTGCCCCTTCGTCGTCGTCTCGGACGTCACGACCGAGACCGACACCGCAAAGCTCGCCGACGTGCTCCTCCCGGCCGCCGCCTGGGGCGAGAAGTCCGGCGCCGTCACCAATTCCGAGCGGCGGATCAGCCGCCAGCGCCCGTTCCTGCCGCCGCCCGGACAGGCCCGGCCGGACTGGCGGATCATCTGCGACGTCGCCGCCCGGATGGGCTTCGCCGAGGCCTTCGCCTTCGACGGCCCCGCCGCGATCTTCCGCGAGCACGCCGCGCTCTCCGCCGTCGCCGCCGGGCTCGGCCGCGGCTTCGACCTCTCCGGCCTCGCCGCCATCGACGACGCCGCCTACCGGGCGATGGCGCCGGTCCAGTGGCCGGTCCCCGCCTCCGGCCCTTCTGGCGGCCGCTTCTTCGCCGAGGGCGGCTTCTTCACCCCGGACCGCCGCGCCCGCATGGTCCCGGTCGACCCGCCCGCCCGCGCCGACGGGCCGCCTCCCGATTCCGGAGCCGCCCCCGCCCGCCTCCGCCTCAACACCGGCCGGGTGCGCGACCATTGGCACACCATGACCCGCACTGCCCGCTCGCCGCGGCTCTCCCGCCATCTCGCCGAGCCCTTCCTCGAGCTTCACCCGGAAGACGCCGCCATCGCCGGGATCGGCCCGGCCGACCTCGTCGAGGCGAAGAGCCCGCTCGGCGCCGCCATCCTCCGCGCCCTCGTCACCGACCGCGCGCCGAAGGGCGTCGCCTTCGCGCCGATGCACTGGACCGGCGAATGGGCCAGCCGCGGCCGCGCCAACGTCCTCGTCCCGGCGCGGACCGACCCGGTCTCCGGCCAGCCCGCGCTGAAGGCCGGCGAGATCTCCGTCGCCCGCTTCGCCGCCGGCTGGCACGGCTACGCCGTCGCCGCCGCCGAGCTTCGCCCCGAAACCGCCTACTGGGCCCGCGCCCGGATCGAGGGCGGCTGGCAGGCCGAACTCGCCGACCGCCAGCCGCCGGAGGACTGGGAGCGCTTCGCCCGCGCCCTCCTCGGCGCGCCCGGGGCCGAGGCCGTCACCCTCTTCGACCCGGCCCGCGGCCTCGCCCGCATCGCCCTCGTCGCCGAAGGCCGCCTCGCCGGCGTCCTCTTCGCCGAGGCCGGGCCCGTCGCCCTCGCCCGATCCCATGTCGCCGCCGCACTCGCCCTCGGCGCCTTCGGCGTCGAGGTCCTCGCCGGACGCCCCGGAAACGACCGACCCGACCCTGGGCCCATCGTCTGCGCCTGCTTCGATATCGGCCTCTACACCATCCGAAACGCCATCGCCGAACAGGCCCTCGCCACAACGGACCAGATCGGCGCCGCCCTCCGGGCCGGAACGAACTGCGGATCGTGCAGACCGGAACTGTCCGCGATCCTGAGGGGGGGCGACGGCGAACTCGGCCGCCGCCGCGTGGCGTGAACCGCCTCAGCCGGCGGCGCGGAGGCCCGCCGGTGCGAGCGCCGGTCGCCCGCGGATCAGGTCCGCCGCCTTCTCGGCGATCATCACCACCGGCGAGGCGGTGTTGCCGGAAGTGATCGTCGGCATCACCGAGGCGTCCACCACGCGGAGCCCGCCGACGCCGCGCACCTTCAGCGTCTCGTCCACCACCGCGGCCTCGTCCCGGCCCATCTTGCAGGTGCCGACCGGGTGGAAGATCGTCGTGCCGATGTTCCCGATCGCGGCCAGCAGCTCCTCGTCGCTCGCGACCGCAGGGCCGGGCAGCATCTCCTCCGGCGCGTAGCGCGTCAGCGCCTTCGTTGCGGCGAGGCGGCGCGCCTGCCGCACCGCCTTCAGCGCCACGTCCCGGTCCCGCTCCGCCGAGAGGTAGTTGAGGCGGATCGACGGCTGTTCGGCGGGGTCGAGGCTTTTCGCGTGGCAGGTCCCGCGGCTCTCCGGCCTGAGGTTGCAGACCGAGACGGTGACGGCCGGGAACGGGTGCAGCGGGTCCCCCAGCTTGTCCGTCGAGAGCGGCTGGACGTGGTATTCGAGGTCCGGCGTCGCCACCGTCTCGTCGCTCTTCGAGAAGATGCCGAGCTGGCTCGGCGCCATCGACAGCGGGCCGGAGCGGAAAAGCGCGTATTCGGCCGCCATCGCCATCTTGCCGATGAGCGAATTGGCGAGCTGGTTCAGCGTCTTCGCGCCCTTCACCTTGTAGACGGTGCGGATCTGCAGATGGTCCTGCAGGTTGCCGCCGACGCCCTTGAGCGCGTGGCGCGTCTCGACGCCGAGCGCGGCGAGCGCCTCGGGGTCGCCGATCCCGGAAAGCTCGAGCAGCTTCGGCGTGTTGATCGCCCCGGCGGTGAGCAGCACCTCGCCCTCCGCCGCCGCCTCAACCTCTAGCCCGCCGGCGCGGTAGCGGACCCCGGTCGCGCGCGCGCCGTCGAGCGTCACCGCGGTGACGAGCGCGTCGGTGACGACGCGGAGATTGGCGCGGCCGGCCGCGGGGCGCAGGAAGGCCTTCGCCGCGGTCCAGCGCACGCCGCCCTTCTGGTTCACCTCGAAGAAGCCGGAGCCCTCGTTGTTCCCGTCGTTGAAGTCGTCCCGCCGGGGGATGCCGATCTCCTCCGCCGCGTCGCGGAAGGCTTCGAGGATGTCCCAGCTCAGCCGCTGCTCGGCCACCTTCCATTCGCCGCCGGCGCCATGCATCGCCGTCCGGCCGCGGTAATTGTCCTCGGATTTCAGGTAGTAGGGCAGCACGTCGTCCCAGCCCCAGCCGGCGTTGCCGAGCTGGCGCCAGTGGTCGTAATCCGCCGCCTGGCCGCGCATGTAGATCATGCCGTTGATCGCGGTGCAGCCGCCCAGCACCTTGCCGCGCGGATAGGTCAGCGCGCGGCCGTTGAGGCCGGGCTCGGCCTCCGTCTTCATCATCCAGTCGGTGCGCGGGTTGTTGATGCAATAGAGATAGCCGACCGGGATGTGGATCCAGGGATAGGTGGCGCGCCCGCCGGCCTCCAGGAGCAGCACCCGCGTCTTCGGGTCTTCGCTCAGCCGGTTGGCGAGGACGCAGCCGGCCGGGCCGGCGCCGACGATGACATAGTCGTATCTTCCGTCGAGCTTCGTCGCCTCGGCCATCGTTCCCTGCTCCTTCCGCCCCGTTTCGCCTCAGCGGGGCTTTCGCGCGGGGACATTAATCAGGCGCGGCGGCGCCCGCCAGCCCGCGCCCCGCTAGCTGAAGCCGACCACCCGGTGCGGCGCATAGGGCGCCTCCAGCGACGCGGCCTCCTCGTCGGTCAGTCGCAGCGAGAGCGCGGCGACCGCGTCCTCGAGATGGGAGAGCTTCGTCGCGCCGACGATCGGCGTCGTCACCCCCGGCTGGCGCAGCACCCAGGCGAGCGCCACCTGCGCCTTCGGCGCGCCGCGCGCGGCGGCGACGGCGGCCACCGCCTCGACCACCTTGCGGTCCGCCTCCTCGGTGCCGGCATAGAGCGTCTTGCCGAAGGCGTCGGTCTCCGCCCGGGCGCTTGCGGCGTCCCAGTCCCGCGTCAGGCGGCCGCGGGCGAGCGGGCTCCAGGGCATCACCGCGATCTTTTCCTCGCGGCAGAGCGGCAGCATCTCCCGCTCCTCCTCGCGGTAGAGGAGGTTGAGATAGTTCTGCATCGAGACGAAGCGCGCCCAGCCCTCGCGGTCGGAGATCGCCAGCGCCTTCGCGAACTGCCACGCATACATCGAGGAGGCGCCGATATACCGGGCCTTGCCGGCGCGGACGACGTCGTTCAGCGCATCCAGCGTCTCTTCGATGGGCGTCGAATAATCCCAGCGGTGGATCTGGTAGAGGTCCACATAATCCGTGCCGAGCCGTTTCAGGCTGGCGTCGATCTCCGATAGGATCGCCTTGCGGGAAAGGCCGGCGCCGTTCGGGCCGGGCCGCATCCGGCCGTGGACCTTGGTGGCGATGACCACCTCGTCGCGCGGCGCGAAGTCGAGGAGCGCCTTGCCGACGATCTCCTCGCTCGAACCCGCCGAATAGACGTTCGCCGTGTCGAAGAAATTGATCCCGAGATCGAGCGCCTTGCGGATGAAGGGCCGGCTCTCCGCCTCGCCGAGCGACCAGGGATGCGCGCCGCGGTCCGGCTCGCCATAGGACATGCAGCCGAGGCAGATGCGCGAAACCTCGAGGCCCGTTCCGCCGAATCTCACGTAATCCATCGCGCCCTCCCGAACGGCTTTCGGGAAAGCCTAGCCGCCTTCCCGCCGGGCCGGAAGCATGGGCTCAGTCGGCGGCGGCGGCCTCGGCGCGGATCGCCGCCTGCGCGCGCGGGCAGTCCCGCACCTTCAGCGCCAGGAGGTCGATCAGGAGCCGCACCTTGCCGGAGGCGACCGGGCCGGGCGGGCGGACGACGTAGACGCCGAAGGCCGGCAACTCGTAATCCTCCAGCACGGTCACGAGCGCGCCCGAGGCGATCTCCCGCTCCGCGAGATGTTCCGGAACCGCAGCGAGGCCGAGCCCGGCGACCGCCCATTGCACCAGCGCCTCGCCGCTATCGGCGCGGAGCCGGCCCGTCGCCCGCACGTCGAAGCGCTTGCCGCCGCGCCGGAACCGCCAGGAGCCGTCCGGCGCGCCGGCGTAGCCGAGGCATTCGTGGCCGGAAAGATCGGCCGGCGTCTCGGGCCGCCCGCGCCGCGCGAGATAATCCGGGCTCGCCGCGACGAGGGCGCGCACCGGGCCGATCCGCCGCGCGACGAGGGTCGAATCCGGCAGGTCGCCGATGCGGATCGCGGCGTCGAACCGCTCGCCGACGATGTCGGCCACGCGGTCGGAAAAGGCGGCGTCGATCTCGAGCTGCGGATGCGCCGCCGCCATGTCCGCGAGCACGGGCGCGACGACGCGAAGGCCGAAGCCGTGCGGCGCGGTCACCCGGAACCGGCCGATCAGCCCGTGGCTCCGGCAGGCCGCGACCTACCGCGCCGCGTCGTATTCGGCGAGGATCTTCTCGACCCGCTCGCGGAATTCGGCGCCGGCGTCGGTCAGCGCCACGCCCCGCGTCGTGCGGGCGAGGAGCCGCGCGCCGAGCCCGTCCTCCAGCCGCGCGATCCGCCGGCTCAGGATCGACTTCGACTGGCCGAGCCGCTGCGCCGCCGCGGTGAAGCCGCCGGCGCCCGCGACCTCGACGAAGCAGCGAAGGTCTTCGATCTCGCTCATCCTGCGTTCCCGATCGTGCAACAATCCTATGCGGATTCGGGAGATACCGTTCCCCGTTCCGAAACGCCAGCTTGTGTGCCGAAGGATATCTCCGGAAGGAACGAGACGATGACGAAGGTTCTGGCGGTTCTCAGCAGCGCGATGGGCGCGGCCTCGCTCTCCGGCCGCATCGCGCGCGAGGCGGTGAAGGCGCTCGCCGCGCGCGAGCCCGATCTCGACATCGCCTGGCGCGATGTCGGCTCCGAGCCGATCCCGCACCTGACGGCGGACGGCGTGACGGCGATCCGCGGCGAGCCCTCGAACGGCGCGCAGGAGGCGACGCGCGCCCTCTCCGACGCGCTGGTGGCGGAGCTGAAGGCGGCGGACGTCCTCGTCATCGCCGCGCCGATGTACAATTTCGGCATGGCCTCCACGCTGAAGAGCTGGTTCGACCATGTCGCCCGCGCCGGCGTCACCTTCCGCTACACCGAGGCGGGGCCGGAGGGCCTCCTCGCCGGCAAGACCGCGATCGTCATCGAGACGCGCGGCGGCGTCTACAGCCAGGGCCCGGCCGCGGCGATGGACGCGCAGGAGCCGCATATCCGCGGCCTGCTCGGCTTTCTAGGCGTGAAGGACGTGACCTTCGTCCGCGCCGAGGGCCTCGCCTTCGGCCCCGAGGCGGCGGAGAAGGCGCTGGCGTCCGCGGTCGAGGCGGCCCGCGCGGCGGTCGAGGCGCCGCGGAAAGCGGCCTGACGAACGCTCACCCGGCGGGGGGCGCCTTTCGCGGCGTGTCGTCCGCGCGCGGCACGGTCTGCCGCTCGATCATCCGGTGCACGCGGGGCGGCTCCGCCCCGCGATGCAGCGCCAGGATCCGCTCATAGGTCTCGAGATCGGCATGGGTGCGCCGCTCGTTGTGGCGCACATACTCGACCCAGGTCGGGACGTGGTAGCACTCGGTCCAGACATCCGGATATTCGAGGTCCCTTAGGAGCGACCAGTTCTGCGCGCCGTCGCGGAGCCGGATGCGCCGGCGCTGCGCCATCGCGGCGAGGAATTCCGGCACGTCGCGCTGGTCGATCTGGTAGTCGACCATGATCATGATCGGCCCGCTCCGCTGCGTCAGGTCGAGCTGCAGCGGCGGCTCGCGGAACCGGTTGAGCGGGTCGAGGTTCATCGTCCCGTAAGCCGGCAGCGGCAGGACGAACCCCACCGCCGCGCCGATCACCAGCGCCGCGGCGGCGACGATCAGCGCCACGCTCGAATCGTAGCGCTCCGCCGTCATGCCCGAGAGCCAGCTTCCGAGCGCCATGCCGCCGAAGACGCCGGTCTGGTAGAGCGAGAGCGCGCGGCCCACCACCCAGCGCGGCGTCGAAAGCTGGATGGTGACGTTGAACATCGAGAGCGCGATCACCCAGCACGCCCCGGCGAAGAGGAGCGCCGCGCCGCTCAGCACATAGCTCTCGCTGAGGGCGAGCGCGAAACAGCCGCCGGCGAAGCCGACAAAGGCGCCGCGGGCGATGCTCTCGTTCTCGAAATGCTCCCGCAGCCGCGCATTGGCGAGCGCGCCCACCACCGCCCCCATGCCGAAACAGCCGAGCATCACGCCATAGCCGAAGGCCTTGCCGCCGAGATGCTCCCGCACCACCAGCGGCAGGAGCGCGAGGATCGTCACCGCCGAGACGCCGAAGAGGGAGCTCCGCAGGATCACCCGGATCAGGTTCGGCGACATCGCCACATAGCGGAGCCCGGCGGCGAAGGCGCTGCCGAGCGGCTCCGGCGGCAGCTTCCGCGGCGCCGTCGCCGGGTGCCAGCGGAAGAGCGCGGCGATGATCGCCACATAGCTCGCCGCGTTCACCGCGAAGGCCGCCGCCGCGCCGGCCAGCGCCACGATGGCGCCGCCGATCGCCGGCCCGACGCTCCGCATCATGTTGAAGCCCATCGAGTTGAGCGCCACCGCCGAAGGAAGGTCCTCCTTCGGCACGATGTCGCCCATCGTCGCCTGCCATGACGGGTTGTGGAGCGCGGTGCCGCAGCCGATCAGGAAGGTGAAGGAGAGGAGGAGCCAGGGCGTGATCAGCCCGGCATAGGCCATCCCCGCCAGCGCCAGCGAGGCGAGGAACATGAAGACCTGCGCCGCTAGCATCACCCGCCGCCGGTCGAAACTGTCGGCGAAGACGCCGGCGATGGTCGAGAAGATCACGATCGGCAGGGTGACCGAGGCCTGGACGAGCGCGACCATGTGCTCCGACGCGGTCAGCGTCGTCATCATCCAGCTCGCGCCGACCGACTGCACCAGCCCGCCGAAATTCGAGGTGAGCGCCGCAAGCCAGAGCATCCGGAAGGTCTGGTTGCGAAAGAGCTGGAGCGGCGAGACGCGCTGCGGCGCCATGTGGGCTTCCTTGGACCGGACCGGTTCTGGATAGGGCAGGCGGCGGCCGCCCGACAAGGCGCGCGGCGGCGTTTCGCAATCCGGATAGCGAGTCGGGCGTCGACCCGGCACGATCCCGCCGATTGGCCTGCGCCTCGCAGGCGCCGCTCGTCGCCCGGAACGGCGCGAAACCGGCGTCCGGCGGCGTGGGCGCGCCGAGGCAAACCGCAAGGGGATCCCTTCCATGCACTTCCACAACAAAGCCCGGGCGTCGCGCAACCTGGCCTTCGCCATCCTCGCCGCGGCGATCTTTCATGCGCCCTTCGCCGCCGCGGCGGAGGCGATCGCGGAGCGTGACATGCTTCGCTACTGCCAGGGCGAGGCTTCGGCGGAATTCGGCGTGAAGCCGACCCACATCTCCATGAAGGAGCTGGAGAAGGCGGATCACGGCGCCATGCTCGCGCACGGGTCCTACGACGACAACGGCACGTCGGTCGCCTTCCGCTGCCGGTTCGGCGGCAACGGGCAGTTCCGCTGGGTCCGCACCTCCGCGCAGCATGACGAGGCGAAGGGCGCCGGCGGGCCGAGCGACAGGCAGCTCCAGTCCTGCAACGCGGTGAAGGACCGCTACGGCGAGGTGCTGGAGACGACGCCGCTGAAGCCCGGCGCCTTCGAGATCATCCTCAAATACGAGGACGGAAACTACGTCTGCGATGTCGAGGCCAACGGCAAGGTCACCTATTTCGAGAAGCTCCGGTGACGCGGCGCGGAGCCAGGCCGGCCGCGCGCCGGGCGGAACCCGCTGGCAGCGCATCCATGAAACGTCTCGCCGCCCTCGTGCTCGCCGGGGCGCTCGCCGCGCCGGCGCCGCCGGCCTTCGCGAAGTTCAACTCCTACGAGGCCGAGGAAGCCTGCAAGCGGGAGGCCCGCGATCAGTACGGCGCCCACGGCTTCTACGGGGTGCTGGTGCGGAACGAGGGCCGGGGCCGCTTCGTCGTCACCGGCGTCGCAGAGCGCCGCGGGCGCGACGATGTCCGCTTCAACTGCCTCGCGGATGACGAGCGGGTGGTGCGGATGACCTCGGAAGGGAGCGGCGGCGGAGGTTCCGGCGACGCCGGCAAGGCCGCGGCCATCGTCGCCGGCGCGCTGATCGGCGCCGCGGTGCTCGGCGCGATCTCCAAGGACCACAAGCACGACGACCACCGCCGCCCCCGGGACTCCCACGATCATCGCGAAGGCTGGAACGACCGGTTCAGCCCCGGCCACGGCGTGACCTGCCATCGCGGGCAGCGCGCCTGCTACAACGCGAACGGGACCTACTCGTCGCGCCATACCCGCCGGGCGTTCCGCTGATGCGCGCGCCGCTTCTCGCCCTCTGCCTGGCCGCGCCGCTCACCGCACTGGCGCAGTCCGTGCCCGAGACGCCCGGCCGGATGGAGGCCGCCTGGCGCGCCGCCTTCGACATCCAGGGAGACATGCTCACCCCCGCGCAGCATGTCGAGCTCGCCGCGCTGGCCTGGCATATCGTCGCCGGCGATCTCTGCGAAGACATCGCCGTCGACCAGGAGAAGTTCGCCGCCGCGCTCGGCGCAATGAAGCATGGCGACGGCGACGACACGACCGAGGAGGAGCGCCGCTTCTTCCGCGACTTCGTCCTGATCAATCTCGGGGTCGCGGTGGGCATCATGCTCGCCGAGCACGCGGACGACGTTCCGGCGACCTGCGAGGAGGCGCATGAGACGATGAAGGAGGAAGGGGCGGAGCACCTCTTCGTGGCGTCCGAGTAGAGGCCCGCGAGGCCGGGCCGGGGCCGACGCGCGGCGCGTGCAAGGCGCGGCGAACACGGATATGATGCGCTCGTCATGGTTGCGCCCGCTCATGCGTACGAGTCGAATTCCCTCGCCGGCGGCGGCAGATCCCGCATGTTCGCCGATACGCGGGCCT
>CALFYQ010000126.1 GCA_937952085.1 uncultured Paracoccaceae bacterium
TCGACCTGGTGAAGGTGGCGCTCGGCCAGTTCGATCTCGGCCCGGCGGCGGCGATGAGCCTGATCTACTTCCTGATCACGCTTCTCGTCAGCTGGCTCTTCTACACGATCATGACCCGCAACGAGGGGAGGTGACGATGCGCCTGAAGCCGCTCGCCGTCATTCTCTACATCCTCTTCCTGATGATGCCGATCTACTGGCTCGTCTCGATGAGCTTCAAGACGACGAACGAGATCCTCGGCGGCTTCTCATGGCTGCCGCAGCAATGGACGCTGGCCAATTACCGGACGATCCTGACCGATCCGACCTGGTACATGGGTTACGTCCACTCGATCCTCTACGTCTCGATCAACACGGTGATCTCCATCGCCGCGGCGCTGCCGGCGGCCTACGCCTTCTCGCGCTGGCGGTTCCTCGGCGACAAGCACCTGTTCTTCTGGCTGCTGACGAACCGGATGGCGCCGCCGGCGGTCTTCGCGCTGCCGTTCTTCCAGCTCTATTCGGCGATCGGGCTCTTCGACACGCACCTTGCGGTGGCGCTGGCGCATTGCCTCTTCAACATCCCGCTCGCGGTCTGGATCCTCGAAGGCTTCATGTCGGGCGTGCCGAAGGAGCTGGACGAGACCGCCTATGTCGACGGCTGGTCCTTCCCCGCCTTCTTCGGGCGCATCTTCCTCCCCAACATCGCCTCCGGCGTCGGCGTCGCCGCCTTCTTCTGCTTCATGTTCTCCTGGGTCGAATTGCTGCTGGCGAAGACGCTGACCGCCGTCGAGGCGAAGCCCATCGCGGCGACGATGACGCGCACCGCCTCCTCCGCGGGCTATGAGCTCGGGTTGCTCGCGGCGGCCGGGTGCCTCACCATCATCCCGGGCGCGCTGGTGATCTGGTTCGTCCGCAACTACATCGCCAAGGGTTTCGCCCTTGGCCGCGTCTAGGGAGGCCGGGATGTTCCGACGCGCCATCGCGCTTGCGTTCGCGCTCCTCGCCGCGCCCGCCGCCGCGCAGCAGGCGGGCTGGGGGAATGTCGGCAAGAAGGTCGAGAAGACCTGGTCCTGGACCGACCCGATCTCGCCCGGCTTCTGGATGGCCTGGACCAACGCCACCCTCGCCTTCTTCGTCTTCGTCTTCCTCTGCATCGCCGCGATGGGCGTCCTCGAATGGCGCCGGCCCGGCGGGGCGCCGCGGGAGGGGGCCTTCGGGCTTCTGACCACGCGGGGGGACCGGCTCTTCATCTCGCTGCTCGGCTCGGCCTTCATCTTCCTCGGCTGGCTCGGCTTCGTCGGCACGCCGCTCTGGGGGCCGCTCGGGATCGCGCTCCTCTGGGGGGCGTTCGTCTTCTGGAAGGTCTGAATTCATGCCGTGCATCCTCGCCATCGACCAGGGCACCACTTCCTCCCGCGCCATCATGTTCGACGCGGAGGGGCTGAGGCCGCTGGCGACGGCGCAGCAGGAGTTCCGGCAGATCTTCCCCGCCTCCGGCTGGGTGGAGCATGACCCGGAGGACATCTGGTCCACCACCGCCGCGATGTGCCGCGCGGCGGAGGAGCGGGCGGGCCGCGGCGCGCCCGACGCCATCGGCATCACCAACCAGCGCGAGACGACGCTGGTCTGGGATCGGGAGACCGGCAAGGCGATCCACAACGCCATTGTCTGGCAGGACCGGCGCACCGCCGATCTCTGCGCCCGGCTGAAGGCGGAGGGGCATGAGGCGCTGGTGACGGAGCGGACCGGGCTCCTGCTCGACCCCTATTTCTCCGCCACCAAGCTCGCCTGGATCCTCGACCATGTGGAGGGCGCGCGGGCGAAGGCGAAGGCTGGCAGGCTCCTCTTCGGCACGGTGGACAGCTTCCTGATCTGGCGGCTGACCGGCGGCGCGCTCCACGCGACGGACGCGACCAACGCCGCCCGCACCATGCTCTTCGACATCCGCAGGATGGCGTGGGACGCGGACATCCTCCGCCTCCTCGACATCCCGGCCGAGATGCTGCCCGAAGTGCGCGACAGCGCCGCCGATTTCGGCGAGACGCGGGCCGATCTCTTCGGCCGGCCGGTGCCGATCCGCGGCGTGGCGGGGGACCAGCAGGCGGCGACGGTCGGGCAGGCCTGTTTCGAGCCGGGCATGGTGAAGTCCACCTACGGCACCGGCTGCTTCGCGCTTCTCAACACCGGCGCCGAGGCGGTCGCCTCGAAGAACCGGCTACTGACGACCATCGCCTATCGGCTCGACGGAAAGCCGACCTATGCGCTCGAAGGTTCGATCTTCATCGCCGGGGCGGTGGTGCAATGGCTCCGCGACGGGCTGAAGCTGATCCGCGAGGCGGCGGAGACGCAGGCCCTCGCCGAAACGGCGGACCCGGGCCAGCGGCTCTATCTCGTGCCGGCCTTCACCGGGCTCGGCGCGCCCTGGTGGGCGCCCGAGGCGCGCGGCGCGCTCTTTGGCATCACCCGCGCGACCGGGCCGGCGGAAATGGCGCGCGCCGCGCTCGAAAGCGTCGCCTTCCAGACGCGGGACCTCGTCGAGGCGATGCGGGGGGACTGGCCGGCGATGGGGGAGACGGTGCTCCGGGTCGATGGCGGGATGACCGCGAACGACTGGACGATGCAGGCGCTCGCCGACCTTCTCGGCGCGCCGGTGGACCGGCCCGCGGTGACGGAGACGACGGCGCTCGGCGCCGCCTATCTCGCCGGCCTCGCGACCGGGCTCTGTCCGGCGCCGGAGGAATTCGCCAAGGGCTGGGCGCTGGAGCGGCGGTTCGAGCCGGAAATGTCGGAAGAGGACCGCGAGGCGGCCTATGCGGGCTGGCGCGACGCGGTGCGGAAGCTGCTGGCCTGAGGGGGCCCGGGCGTCTGAACGACGCGCGAAGGGGCGCGGCCGCCCCTGGGCTGGCGCCCGATACAGCGGTCAAGGGCGCTTTATGGCGTCGTCACGACCTTCGATGGAGCCGCGCATGGCGGCCGGGGGGCGCCCGCCCGCGGGGAGGGGCGGGCGCGGCCCGTGCTGGTCGCACG
>CALFYQ010000127.1 GCA_937952085.1 uncultured Paracoccaceae bacterium
GGATGTTCGCCTACGCCTTCCGCGAGGGGCTTGAGCTGCGGCGGGACCCGATCCGCGCCACGCTCGCCCTTCTCGGCAGCATGATCCTGATGTTCGTCATCGGCTACGGCGTGAACATGGATGTCGAGAACCTCACCTTCGCGGTGCTCGACCGGGACGACACTACGCTCAGCCGCGACTATGCGGCCGACATCGCCGGCTCCCGCTATTTCGAAGAGGCGCCGCCGCTCGCCGGCTACGCCGATCTCGACGCGCGGATGCGCGCCGGCGAGATCGGTCTCGCGCTCGAAATCCCGCCCGGCTTCGCGCGGGACATCGCCCGCGGCAAGCCGGTGGAGATCGGCGCCTGGATCGACGGCGCCATGCCCTCCCGCGCCGAGACGATCCGCGGCTATGTCCAGGGCATGCACGCGGACTGGCTGGTCCGCAAGGCGGCGGAGGCCGGCCTCGCCGCCGCCCAGCCCTTCGATCTGGTGATCCGCTACCGCTACAACCCCGGCGTTGACAGCATCGTCTCGATGGCGCCTGCGGTGATCCCGATGCTGCTCCTGATGATCCCGGCCATGCTCACCGCCCTCAGCGTGGTGCGGGAGAAGGAGATCGGCTCCATCGTCAACTTCTACGTCACCCCGGTGACGCGGCTCGAATTCCTGCTCGGCAAGCAGATCCCCTACGCCGCCATCGCGCTGGCGAACTTCCTGATGCTGACCGCCTTCGCCGTCTTCTTCTTCCGGGTGCCGCTGACCGGCAGCTTCCTCGCCCTCTCGCTCGCCGCGCTCCTTTACGCCTTCGTCGCCACCGGCATGGGCCTCGTCATCTCCACCTTCATGTCGAGCCAGGCGGCGGCGATCTTCGCCACCGCGCTCCTCACCCTCATCCCGACGCTGCAATATTCCGGCCTGCTCGACCCGGTCTCCTCGCTCGAAGGGGCCGGGGCGGTGATCGGCCGGGTGTTCCCGGCGAGCCATTTCGTCACCATCGCCCGCGGAACCTTCTCCAAGGGCCTCGGCGTCGAGGCGCTGGCGGAGAGCTACCTGCCGCTCCTCCTCGCCATCCCGGTCCTTCTCGGGCTCGGCGCGGCCTTCCTGCGCAAGCAGGCGCGCTGACCATGCGGCTCGCCAACGTCCTCAATCTCGGCGTGAAGGAGCTTCGCGGCCTGGCGCGGGATCCGGCGATGCTGCTCCTCATCGTCTACGCCTTCACGCTGGCGGTCTACGCCGAGTCGAAGGCGATGCCGGAGGCGCTCAACCGCGCCGCCATCGCCATCGTCGACGAGGATCGGTCGACCCTCTCGAACCGCATCGCCTCGGCCTTCTACGCCCCCTATTTCACGCCGCCCTCGATGATCGGCGCGCATGAGATGGATGCGCGGCTCGACGCCGGTTCGGACACGTTCGCGCTCGCCATCCCGCCCGATTTCGAGCGGGACGTGGTGGCCGGCCGGCGGCCCGAGATCCAGCTCAACATCGACGCCACGCGGATGACGCAGGCCTTCACCGGCGGCGGCTACGTGCAGCAGATCGTCTCCAGCGAGGTCGCCGAATTCGTCGCCGGCGCGCGCGGCGCGACCGAAACCCCGGTGACGCTCACGCTCCGCGCCCGCTTCAACCCCTCGCTCAGCCAGGCCTGGTTCGGCGCGGTGACGAACGTCATCTCCTCCGTCACCATGCTCTCGATCATCCTCACCGGCGCCGCCCTGATCCGGGAGCGGGAGCATGGCACCATCGAGCACCTCCTCGTCATGCCGGTCTCACCGACCGAGATCATGCTGGCGAAGGTCTGGTCGATGGCGCTGGTCGTCTGGGCGGCGACGGCGTTCTCGCTGGTCGTCGTGGTCGAGGGGCTGCTCGGCGTGCCGCTCGGCGGCTCGCTCGGCCTCTTCCTCGCCGCGGCGGCGCTCCAACTCGTGGCGACAACCTGCCTCGGCATCTTCCTCGCCACCGTGGCGGGCGCGATGCCGCAATTCGGGCTCCTCCTGATGCTGGTGATGATCCCGCTCCAGCTTCTCTCTGGCGCCATGACGCCGGCCGAGAGCATGCCCACGGCGATCCGTTTCATCATGTCGGCGGCGCCCAACACGCATTTCGTGTCGCTGGCGCAGGCGATCCTCTTCCGCGGCGCCGGGCTCGACGTGGTCTGGCCGCACTTCGCCGCGCTCGCCGCCATCGGCGCGGCCTGCTTCGCCCTCGCCCTCGCCCGGTTCCGGCGCCTCCTGCGCTGACCTATTCGGCCGCCTTGGCGGCCGCGCCCGCGCCCTTCAGCGCCATCCAGGCCTCGTATTGCGAGAGATAGACCTGGCCGTTGAGCTCATGGAGGAAGTGGGAGCTTTTCAGCCGGTCCATGACCGGCCCCTTCACCTCGGAAAGGTGAAGGCCGACGCCCATGTCCTTCAGCCGGTGGTTCACCGCCTCGAGGCTTTCGAGCGCGGAATAGTCCACCTCGTTCACCGCCGGGAACATCAGAATCACGTTGCGGATGCCGCAGCCCTCCGCGACCCGGTCCTGCACCAGGTCCTCGAGGAAGCGGGCGTTGACGAAATAGAGGCTCTCGTCGACCCGGAGGGTGAGGAGCGTCGGGTCCGTCTCCACCTGGTGCCGCTTCACGTTGCGGAAATGCTGCGTTCCGGGCACGAGGCCGACCTCGGCCACATGCGGCCGCGAGGTCTTGTAGAGATGGAGGAAGATCGAGATCAGCACGCCCGAGGCGACGCCGATCTCGACGCCGAGCCCGAGGGTGAGGAAGATCGTCGCCGCCACCGCCGCGAAGTCCGACCGGGAATAGGCCCAGGTCTTCTTCAGGATCGAGAAGTCGACAAGGCTCAGCACCGCGACGACGATGGTCGCCGCCAGCGTCGCCTTCGGCAGGAAATAGACCAGCGGCGTCAGCGCCACCGCGGCGATGGCGAGGCCGATGGCGGTATAGGCGCCGGCGGCCGGCGTCTCCGCCCCGGCGTCGAAATTCACCACCGACCGCGCGAAGCCGCCGGTGACCGGATAGCCGCCAGTGAAGGCCGCGCCGAGATTGGCCGCGCCGAGGCCGATCAGTTCCTGATCCGGGTCGATCCGCTGGCGCTTCTTCGCGGCGAGCGTTTGCGCCACCGAGACGGATTCGACGAACCCGATGATCGAGATCAGCACCGCCGGCACCGCGAGCGCCTCGATCAGGTCGAGCGAAAGGCCCGGCATGGTCAGCGGCGGCAGGCTCTGCGGCACCGAGCCCACCACCTTCACCCCCTGCTCCGAAAGGCCGAAGGCCCAGACGATCAGCGTCGTCGCCGCGACGGCGGCGACCGGGCCGGCCTTGGTGGCGATGTCCGCCGGCCGGGCGGCGAGGCCGAGCTTCCTGAGAAGCGGCTTCAGCCCTTTCCGCACCCAGAAGAGGAAGGCCGTCGCCGCCACGCCGATGGCGAGCGTGGTCGGGTCCGTATCGCCGAGATGGGCGAAGAGCGCGCCGACCATCTCGATCAGGTTGTGCCCCCCCGCCTCGACGCCGAGGATATGCTTCAACTGGCTCGTCGCGATCAGCACGCCCGAGGCGGTGATGAAGCCGGCGATCACCGGGTGGCTGAGGAAATTGGCGAGAAAGCCGAGCCGGAAGAGGCCGAGCGCGAGCAGGAACGCGCCCGAAAGCATGGCGAGCGTCAGCGCCGCGACGGCGTAGCCGGCCGTCCCCTGCTCGGCCACCTGCCCCACCGCCGTCGCCGTCAGCAGCGAGACCACCGCCACCGGCCCGACCGCCAGCGCCCGCGAGCTGCCGAAGATGGCGTAAAGGATGATCGGCGCGATCGAGGCGTAGATGCCCGCCTCCGGCGGCAGCCCGGCCAGCAGCGCATAGGCCAGCGATTGCGGGATCAGCATGATCGTCACGATCACCGCCGCGATCAGGTCGTTGGAAAGCGCGCCACGGTCGTAGCGGCGGCCCCAGTCGAGGATGGGGAGATAGCGGCGGAGCATCATGTTCGGTCGGGTCCTTGCCGGCGCGCCGCGGCGCGCCCGAAATGAGAGTCGCGGGCCGGCCCCCGCAGGCCGGCCCGCGCGCGCGGCCTATTCGGCCGCGACGGAGACGCGCTCGGGCCTGGCCATCCACTCCTTCCCGCGCAGCATCGCCTTCCAGTAGATCGGCGGAAGGATCCGCTCCTTCAGCAGCCAGGCGGCGCGGCTCGGCTTCGTGCCGTCGATCAGCCAGCCGGGGAAGGAGGGTTTTAGCGCTCCGCCATAGCCGAACTCGGCCAGCACGATCTTGCCGCGCTCCACCGTCAGCGGGCAGGAGCCGTAGCCGTCGTATTGCGCGGTCGGCGAGCGGCCCTCGATGTCGGCGACCACGTTCTCGGCCACGGTCGGCGCCTGCTTCCGCGCGGCGGCGGCGGTCTTGGCGTTCGGCGCGTTCATCACGTCGCCGAGGGACCAGATGTTGGCGAAGGTCTTGTGCCGCAGCGTCGCCTGGTCGACGTCCACCCAGCCCGCCGCGTCGGCCAGCGGCGAGACGCGGATGAAATCCGGCGCGGTCTGCGGCGGGCAGACATGGATCATGTCGAACTCGACCTCGACGCGCCTCGCCTCCGTCTCCGGCGCCTTCACCTCGAAGACAGCCGTCTTCGCCGGCCCGTCCACCGCGATGAGGTTGTGGAAGAAGTTCAGCGTCGCGTCGTACTTTTTCACGTATTCCATCAGCGCCGGCACATAGTCCTTCACGCCGAAGAGGACGCCGCCCGCGTTCATGAACTGGATGTCGATGTCCTTCAGCACGCCGCGGCGGAACCAGGCGTCGCCCGAGAGATACATCGCCTTTTGCGGCGCGCCCGCGCATTTGATCGGCATCGGCGGCTGGGTGAAGATCGCCCGGCCCCGCGAGAGGCCCTGCACCAGTTTCCAGGTGTAGGGCGCGAGGTCATAGCGGTAGTTCGAGGTGACGCCGTTCCGCCCCAGCGTCTCCTCCAGCCCCTCGACCTTCGCCCAGTCGAGCTTTAGGCCAGGGCAGACGATCAGACGGTCATAGGTGACGACCCGGCAGCCGTCGAGCACGATGGCGTTCTTCTCCGGCTCGAAGGCGGCGACGGCGGCCTTTACCCAGTGAACGCCCTTCGGGATAAGCCCGCCCATCACCTTGGCGGTCTCCTGCGGCTCGAAGACGCCGCCGCCGACCATGGTCCAGCCGGGCTGGTAGTAGTGGATGTCGGCGGGGTCGATCAGCGCGATCTCCAGATCGGGTTTTCGCGCCTTGAGGCTCGCCGCGACCGAGACGCCCGCCGCCCCGGCGCCGACGATCGCCACCGCGAAATGCGCGTCGCCCACGTCCGTCGGAGTCTTGCCGCCATTGGCGATGCGCCGCGCCACGCCGTTCATGTCATAGCCCGCCGCCCGCGCCTTCGCGAGGATCTCCGGCAGCGGCCGCCGCCGCGCCTCGGCGAGGGACCAGAGCGTGGTGGAGCGCGTGCCGGTCCGGCAATAGGCCATCACCGGCCCCGGCAGCTCGCGGAGCGCCGCGCCGAAGGCGGCCGCCGTCTCGTCCGTCACGATCCCCGGCGTCACCGGCAGGAAGCGGAACTCCAGCCCCGCCGCCTTCGCCGCCGCGGCGATCTCGTCATGGCCCGGCTGGTCCGGGCCCTCGGCGTCCGGGCGGTTGCAGATGATCGAGCGGAAGCCCGACGCGGCCAGCGCGGCCACATCCTCCGGCGTGATCTGCGGGCCGACCGAAAGCGCGTCGTCGATCTTCCTGACGTCCATGATTTCCTCCCGGAGCCGTCGTCTGGGGGCGGCGGCTCGCGGCCCTCCGGAGGCCGCAAGCCGCCGTTCCGGCTCAGAGCGTGTTGACCGGCACCTTCAGGAAGGTGCGCCCGTCCTTGTCCTTCGGCGGCAGCGCGCCGGCGCGCATGTTCACCTGGAGCGACGGGATGATCAGCCGCGGCATGTCGAGCTGCGCGTCCCGCTCGGTGCGGAACTTCACGAACTCCTCCTTGGTCTTGCCGCCGCCGACATGGATGTTCTCGGCCTTCTCGTCGGCGACCGAGGTCTCCCAGCGGATTTCGCGGCCGTTCGGCCCGTAATCGTGGCACATGAAGAGCCGGGTCTCGTCCGGCAGGGCCAGCACGCGCTGGATCGAGTCGTAGAGCGTCGCCGCGTCGCCGCCCGGAAAGTCGGCCCGCGCCGAGCCGCCATCCGGCATGAACAGCGTGTCGCCGACGAAGGCCGCGTCGCCCATCACATGCGTCATGCAGGCCGGCGTGTGGCCCGGCGTGTGGATGGCGAAGCAGCGCATCCCGCCGATCGTGTACTCGTCGCCATCCTCGAACAGCTTGTCGAACTGCGAGCCGTCGCGCTGGAACTCGGTGCCCTCGTTGAAGATCTTGCCGAACGTCTCCTGCACGACGGTGATGTTCCTGCCGATGCCGAGCTTGCCGCCGAGCTTGCCCTGGATATAGGGCGCGGCCGAGAGATGATCGGCATGGACATGGGTCTCGATCAGCCACTCGACCGAGAGGCCCTTCTCCTTCACCCAGGCGATGATCTCGTCCGCGCTCTCATAGCTGATGCGGCCGGCGGCGTAGTCGATGTCCATCACGGAATCGACCACCGCGCAGGAATTCGAGGCCGGGTCCTTCACGACATAGCTGATCGTGTTGGTCTGCTCGTCGAAGAAGGCCTTGACCTCGGGCTTGACGGACGTGTCGGCGGTGAATGCGTTCATGGGGTCCTCCATCGGGTTCGGGCGGCGGGGAACGGGGCGCGCCGCTCAGCGGGCGCGGCAGGTCTTGACGCCGATCACGCTGTAGAGCGGGCAGTTGCCGATCAGCGCCGTCACGGTGAAGACCGCCGCCACCGCGATGGCGATCCAGTGGATCGCGCCGGCGGCGGCGAATTCCGTGGCGAAGGCTGCGTAGAGAAGCACGAGGGCCACGAGAATCCGCAGCCCGCGATCGATACCGCCCATATTCCTGGTCATGGTTTCCTCCTGGGGAATCGCGACGCCTGTCTCATCGCACGGCCGGCGTCATCCGCTCGGTGACTAGGTCACAAAGGCCGAAACGTCCCGCTGCGGGGCCTCGCCTCACCGCTCGCCGGCGGATTTCGCCAGCCGCTCCAGCCCTTCGCGGCCGATGAGCCGCACCTCGCCGCGAGACTGCTCCGCCCAGCCGCGGCGCTGGAACTCCGCCAGCGTGCGGGAAACGACCTCCCGCGCCGTGCCGAGCTCGGCCGCCAGCACCTGATGGGTGGCGTGAACCACGTTCCCCTCGTCGGCCAGTTCGAGGAGGCGCGCGGCGAGCCGCACGTCCATCCGCCGGAACACGATGTCGTCGATCAGGGTGAAAAGGTCGGTGATCCGCCGCGAATAGGCCTTGAAGATGAACTCGCGGAAGACCGGCGAGCGCGCGGCGAGGTCGTCGAAGGTCTGCCGGGGGATCGCCACCGCCTGAACGTCGGTCTCCGCCACGCCATCGGCCGAATAATCTTCGAAGGCCAGCATGCAGGCGGTGGTCAGCACGCAGCTCTC
>CALFYQ010000128.1 GCA_937952085.1 uncultured Paracoccaceae bacterium
CGATGCTCTGGGTCGGCTGGTTCGGCTTCAACGCCGGCTCCAACCTCGAGGCGACAGCCGGCGCCACGCTGGCGATGTTCAACACCTTCGTCGCCACGGCCGGCGCGGTGCTCGCCTGGGCGCTGATCGAGAAGCTGATGCGGGGCAAGGCCTCGATGCTCGGCGCCGCCTCCGGCGTCGTCGCGGGCCTCGTCGCCATCACCCCGGCCTGCGGCACGGTCGGCCCGGTTGGCGCCATCGTGCTCGGCGCGGTGGCCTCGGCGGTCTGCTATTTCTTCGTCGCGGTGGTGAAGAACAAGTTCGGCTATGACGACAGCCTTGACGTCTTCGGCGTGCACGGCATCGGCGGCATCATCGGCGCGATCGGCACCGGCATCCTGACGGCGCCCGGCCTCGGCGGCACCGGCGGCGAGGACTTCTCCATCGCCTCGCAGGTCTACATCCAGGCGAAGGCGGTCCTCGTCACCATCGTGTGGTGCGGCGTCCTCTCCTTCGTCTTCCTCTACATCGTGAAAGCGGTGGTGGGCCTCCGCGTCGCGCCGGACTCCGAGCGCGAGGGCCTCGATCTCGCCGAGCATGGCGAGGTCGCCTACCACTCCTAAGACCTTCGCCGGCCGCCTCCACAGGCGGCCGGCGCTGGCTCCCGCTCCCCGGGGTGGAGCGGACCCGGCGGAGACCGGGGCGGGCCGAAACCTTCTTCCCCGGGGCGGCGCGGCGGCGTCGCCCTACCTTGCCCGGGCCGAAAGGCCCGGGCTTTTTTCTTTGCGGGTCCGTCTCGTTGACTTTCGCGCGCCGGCGCGGCGAGGTGCGCGCAGCGCGGCGCGGAAGGCGGGGGAAAGCGGCATGGATCACGGCCCCGACGCCGCGCCGGGTGAGCGGATCGGCCTCCTCGGCGGCTCCTTCGACCCGCCGCATGAGGGGCACATGCTGATCGCGCGGCAGGCGCTCCGCCGGTTCCGGCTCGGGAAGGTCTGGCTCCTCGTCTCTCCTGGAAATCCGCTCAAGGCGCGCGGTCCGGCCGATCTCGCGCGGCGGATCGCGGCCTGCCGGGCGCTGATCGGCCGCGAGACGCGGATCGAGCCGACCGGCATCGAGGCCGAACTCGGCGCCACCTACACGGCGGAGACCCTGGCCGCGCTTCGCCGGCTTCATCCCGGCGTCCGCTTCACCTGGCTGATGGGAGCCGATAACCTCGCCACGTTCCATCTCTGGCAGGATTGGCGCTGGATCATGGAGAGCTTTCCCATTGGCGTCTTCGCCCGGCCGGGCTGGACCGCGCGGGCCGCGCGGGCGCCGGCGGCGCGGGCCTATCGCGCGAACCGGCTCCGGGGCGCCGCCTCCTGGCGGCTCGCGCTGGCGCAGCCGCCGGCCTGGACCCTGGTGACGGGCCCGACCTCATCCGCCTCCTCGACCGCCATCCGCGCCGGGGGACGCTGGCCATGAGAGCGGCGCTTCTCGCCTTCCTCCTCCTCGCCGCGCCGGCCGCGGCCGAGCCGCCCGCCACGGCGCCGACCCCGGTCGCGCGGCCTGCGAGCGCCCTCCCCGACGCGCTAACCCTCGTTGCCGAGGCGGAGATCCGCGGCGAGACGGCCTGGATCGTCGTCGATCTCGAAACCGGCCAGCCGCTGGAAGGCGGGCAGGCCGACACGCCCCTGCCGCTCGCCTCCGTCGCCAAGATCCCGACCGCGCTCTACGCGCTGGATACGCTCGGCCCCGATCACCGGTTCGAGACGCGGCTGATCGCGCTCGGGCCGATCGAAAGCGGCGTCCTTAAGGGCGACCTCGCGCTGCAGGGCGGCGGCGACCCGGAGACGGACAGCGAATCCCTCGGCCTCCTCGCGGCGCAGGCGGCGGAGGCGGGGATCAAGAAGCTCGAAGGGCGGTTCCTCGTCGATTCGGCGCTTTATCCCGCGGTCGAGGAGATCGACCCGACGCAGCCCGAGATCGCCGCCTACAACCCCGCGGTCGGCGCGCTCAACCTTAACTACAATCGCGTCTTTGCCGAATGGGCCAAGAAGGGCGACCGGATCGAGATGAAGATCGAGGCGCGGGCGGAACGCGCCAGCCCGCCCACCGAAGCGGTGCGGGTCGAGGTGGCGGAGACGGCGCCCGGCCCGGCCGCCTTCACCCGGATCGGCGGGGTCGCCCCCGAGATCTGGCGCGCCTCGGCCCAGGCGCTGGAGCGGCCCGGCGGCCGCTGGCTGCCGGTGCGACGGCCCGATCTCTACGCCGGCGAAGTGTTCCGCCGCCTCGCCTCCGAAGAGGGGCTGTCGCTCCCGGCGCCCGAATCCGGTCAGGCGCCCATCGTCTCCGACATCGCCGCGCGGATGGAGAGCCGGGAGCTCGCAGACATCCTCGCCGACATGCTGCGCTATTCGACCAACCTGACGGCCGAGGCGGTCGGCCTTGCGGCGACGCGGGCCGGCGGCGCCACAGTCGATTCGCTCGCCGCCTCGGCGACGGCGATGAACGCCTGGGCGGCCGGCTTCGCCGGCTTTCCGCCGGGCGACCCGGGCTTTCTTCTCGTGAACCATTCCGGGCTCTCGGGCGACAGCCGGGCGAGTGTCCGGCGCCTCGTCGAACTTCTCGTGGCGGCGGACCGGCGCGGCTTTCCGGCGCTCGGCGGCGGGCGGGCGGCGAACCTCAAGGGGCTCCTGCCCGACCGGCCCTATCTCGACGCCGGCAGCACGCCGCCGCCGCAGGAGGCCAGCGTCCGGGCGAAGACCGGCACGCTCAATTTCGTCTCCGCCCTCGCCGGCTATATCGAACCGGCGGGCGGGCGGCGGCTTGCCTTCGCGATCATCTCCGCCGACATGGCCTCGCGGGAGGCCTTCGCTGATGAGGAGATCGAGACGCCGCCCGGCGCGCGGGCCTGGGCGGCGCGGGCGCGGGCGCTCCAGCGCGCGCTGATCCGAAGCTGGATCGCCCGGTTCGGCTAGGGCTTCGCCTTTCGCCGCGCCTTCGTCGCCTTCCCGGCGACGCGCGGGCGGGAGAAATCCGCCTCCGCCTCCAGCGCGCCGGACGGGTTCGGCGCGCCGCCGGCGAAGGCCTCCGCCCAGTCCCCCAGCTTTTCCGCGAAGTCCGGCCAGGCGCGAAGGTCGGCGTCATCGCGATACATGGCGAAGGGGCGGAGCGCGCTTTCGTAGAAATCCACCTGCGCATGGCGGCGATAGCGCGTCGGATCGTACCCGTCCCAATGAATCAATTGTTCCAATGGCCGGCGATAACGGCTGTCCTGGTCCGCCGCCGGATAGCCGATCGGGATCGTCCCATAGGCGCGCATCCAGTCCGGATAGCCGAGGAGCGCCGCAAGCTCCCGGTTCGTCGTCGTCTCGCCGCCGCCGGACAGCCAGGCGGAGGTCAGCCCTTCCGCGGCGACGCCGAGTTGCAGGTTCTGGATCGCCGCGCCGAGCGAGGCGAGAAAGATCGCCTCGTTGTTCTCGGCGTACTCCTCGACCCAGCTTTCGGTCGTCCCCTGCGGAAAGCAGACCTTCCAGCGCGGGTCTCCCAGGACGATGACGATGGCGACGGTGTTGGCGAGATAGGCCTTGGAGACGGCGGGGAAACCCTTGGCGTGGTCCACAAGCCGCTGCGCCTGCTTCAGGAAAACCTGGCGCACCGCCTCCCGCCGTTCCGGCGCATGGACGACGATGAAATCCCAGGGCTGGGTGTTCGCACCGGATGGGGCCCAACGGGCCGCCTCGACGATCCGTTCCAGCACGTCGCGGCCGACCTCGCGGCCCGGAACGAACTTGCGGGTGCTCCGCCGGCTGCGGATCACCTCCATGAAATCGGGCATTCGTCGCCTCCCGCGCGTTTTGCACGGGAGGCTAGCGGCAGAGGGTCAGAGCCAGAAGGGCTTTTTCGATTCCCGGCGCGCGCGCTCGAGGCTTACGCCGATGTCGCGCAGGAGATGCGCGTCAAGATCGGCGAGGGCGCGGCGCGTGCGGCGACGCTCGGCCCAACGCGCGACGATGCGCGCCAGCACGGGAATGAGGAACGGGCGCCGCGGCGCGTATCCGAGGCGGATCGGTTCTGACATGGCCGACTCCATTGTGCCAGTTACAATCTGGAAACATTTCCTGATAGTGCCTATTGTATCTAGTTGACGGCAGTGCGATTCGGAACGATCTTTTTTGTGATGGATACAAATCTCCTCGCGCCCAATTCCACCGCGCCCGGCCCGCGTTATCGCGCCCTCGCCGACCGCATCTGCGCCGCGGTCGACGCGGGGGACCTTGCGCCCGGCGAGAAACTGCCGCCGGTGCGGGACCTCGCCTTCGCGCTCAAGATCAGCCCCGGCGCCGTCGCCCGCGCCTACCGGCTTGGGCAGGAGCGCGGCGTGCTGGAGGCGACGGTCGGCAGCGGCACCTATGTCCGCGGGTCGATGCGCGCGCCCGAATTCGCCTTCGCCGGGATCACCGCGGCGCGGGATCCGGGAATGATCGACCTTCGCGGCAACCAGGCCGCCGATGTCGGGCAGGAGGCGGAGATCGGCGCCGCGCTGGAGCGGATCCTCCGCCGCTGGGTCGGGCGGCCGCCGCTTCTCGGCTATCGGCGCCGGGAGGACGACCCGGAATTCCTTTCCATTCTCTCCGGCTGGCTCGTGCAGGCCGGCGTCCCCGCCGCGCCGGATCGGCTGATCGTGACGACGGGCGCGCAGGCCGGCGTCGTCGCGGTGCTCTCGCTCCTCGGCCGCGGCGGCGCGGGCGTCGTGCTGACGGACACGACCTCCTATCCGGGCTTCCGAGACGGCGCGGCGATGCTCGGTGAGCGGATGGAGCCGATCGCCTCGGATGGCGAGGGCGTGCAGCCCGACGCGCTCGACGCCGCCTGCGCCCGGCTCCGGCCGGACGCCATCCTCCTCTCGCCGACGCTCCACAACCCGACGCTGGCGACGATGGGCCCGGCCCGCCGCGCCGCCGTGGTCGCCGTGGCGCGGCGGCACGGCGTGCAGATCGTCGAGGACGACGTCTATGGCCGGCTGATGGAGCCGACGCCGACGCCGCTCGCCGCGCTCGCGCCCGATCTCGTCTGGCACGTGACGAGTTTCTCGAAATGCGTCGCGGCGGGGCTCCGCGTGGGCCTCATCCTCGCGCCTGAAGGCCGGGCCGAGGCGGGGATGCGGGCCTATCAGGCCTTCGCGCACCAGAATCCCTGGATCAGCGCCGCGCTCGCCACCGAACTTGTGGCGACGGGGGAGGCCGAGGCGATCCGCAAGCGCGTCGCCGCGGAGACGTCGCGGCGCGCGGCGCGGGCCGCGGCGCTGCTCGGCCCCTACGGCGCGCGCACCCATCCGGCGGCCAGCTTCGCCTTCCTTCCGCTCGGCGAGGAGTGGAGCGCGGGCGAGTTCGTCGCCGCGGCGGCGGCCGAAGGCGTGCTCGTCCCGCCCGCGGCCTCCTACCGGGTGGGGCGGAACGGCGCCGTCTTCGCCCGCATCGCGCTCTCCGGCCGGGCCGCGCCCGAGACGGTGGAGGAAGGGCTCATGCGCCTCGCCCGCGTCCTCGCCGCCGGGCCGGACCCGGCGCCGGCGACCTGAAAACCTCAGCGCAGGACCAGCCGCGGAGAGATCACGCTGAGCCCGAGCGCCTCGCCAACGGCGTAGTAGGTCAACTGCCCGTCATGGACGTTGAGCCCCTCGGCAAGGTTCGGGTCGTCCTGGCAGGCCTTCTTCCAGCCCTTGTCGGCGAGGGCGGTGACGAAGGGCATCGTCGCCGCGCCGAGCGCCAGCGTCGCGGTCCGGGCGACGGCGCCGGGCATGTTGGCGACGCAATAATGGACGACCCCACTCTCGATGTAGATCGGGTCGTCATGCGTCGTCGCGCGCGAAGTCTCGAAGCAGCCGCCCTGGTCGATGGCGACGTCGACCACCGCCGCGCCCAGCTTCATCCGGCCGATCTGCGCGCGCGAGACGAGCTTCGGCGCCGCCGCGCCCGGCACCAGCACGGCGCCGATGACGAGGTCGGCCTTCAGCACTTCCTCCTCCGTCGCGGCGCGCGAGGCGTGGCGGGTGCGGATGCGGCCGCCGAATGTGTCGTCGATCCAGCGGAGCCGCGGGATCGAGAGATCGAGCACCGTCACCGAGGCCCCCATTCCCGCCGCGACCCGCGCGGCGTTTATGCCGACCACGCCGCCGCCGATCACCGCCACGTCGGCCGGCGATACGCCGGGCACGCCGCCGAGCAGCACGCCGCGCCCGCCGTTCGCCTTCTGAAGCGCCCAGGCCCCCATCTGCGGCGCGAGCCGCCCGGCCACTTCCGACATCGGCGCGAGGAGCGGCAGCCCGCCGGCGGCGTCCGTCACCGTCTCGTAGGCGATGGCGGTGACGCCGGAGGCGAGAAGGTCCATCGTCTGCGCCCGGTCGGGCGCGAGGTGGAGATAGGTGAAGAGGATCTGGCCCCGGCGCAGCCGCTTCCGCTCCTCCGCCTGCGGCTCCTTCACCTTCACGATCATCTCCGCCTCGGCGAAGACGGCTTCCGCGCCGTCGAGGATCCGGGCCCCCGCAGCCACATAGTCCTCGTCGGCGAAGCCGGCGCCGGAGCCGGCCCCCGTCTCGATCAGCACGTCATGGCCCCGCGCGGAGAGCTCGCGCGCGGCGTTCGGGGTGAGCCCGACGCGGTATTCCCGGGTCTTGATCTCTTTCGGGCAGCCGATGCGCATGTCGTTTCCTCCCTTCGTTTTGGCGGAGGCTAACGCGGGCGCGGTGGCGGGTTCTTGCGAATTGTTCTTGTGCGGCGCCGAAAGTTTCGAATGATCTGCGGCCGGAGGGCGATCATGCGCAAGGAACCTGGAGAAATCGCGCTGGACGCGCTGGACCGACGCATCCTGGCGCTGCTCCAGGCGGAGGGCCGGCTCACCAACGCGGAACTGGCGGAGCGGATCAACCTCTCAGCCTCCGCGACGCACCGGCGGGTGCGGCGGCTGGAAGAGGGCGGCGCGATCCGGGACTATGTGGCCCGGCTCGACCCGCGGGCGGTGGGCCGGCGCGCCACGGTCTTCGTCGAGATCACGTTGCAGGGCCAGTCGGAGGAGATCCTCGAGGCCTTCGAGGCCGCCGTCTCTCGCGCGCCGGACGTGGTGGAATGCCACCTGATGGCGGGAACGGCGGACTATCTCCTCAAGGTCGTGGCGCGGGACAGCGACGATTTCGCCCGCATCCACCGCCAGCACCTGACGCGGCTTCCCGGCGTCCGGGAGATGCATTCGAGCTTCGCCCTCAGGACGGTGGTTTCCGGGGCCGCCTTGCCGGTGGACGACTGAACCGTTTCAGCCGGCGACCATCGCCTCGGCGCGCTTGAGATCGACCGAGACGAGCTGGCTGACGCCGCGCTCCGCCATCGTCACGCCGTAGAGCCGATCCATCCGCGCCATGGTCACCGCGTGGTGGGTGATGACGAGGAAACGCGTCTCGGTGCGCCGCGTCATCTCGTCGAGAAGGTCGCAGAAGCGGCCGACATTGGCGTCGTCGAGCGGCGCGTCCACCTCGTCCAGCACGCAGATCGGCGAGGGGTTGGAGAGGAAGACGGCGAAGATCAGGGCGAGCGCGGTCAGCGTCTGCTCGCCGCCGGAGAGGAGCGAGAGCGTGCCGAGCTTCTTGCCCGGCGGCATCGCCATGATCTCGAGCCCGGCCTCCAGCGGGTCCTCGCTCTCGACAAGGGCGAGCCGCGCCTCGCCGCCGCCGAAAAGATGGGTGAAGAGCTGGGAGAAGCTCTGGTTCACCTCCTCGAAGGCGGAGAGAAGGCGGCCGCGGCCCTCGGCGTTCAGTTCGCCGATCGCATGGCGGAGCTTGCCGATGGCGGCTTCGAGGTCCGCCCGCTCGGTGGAGAGCTGGGTCCGCTCCTCCTCCACCTCGCGCGAATCCTCTTCGGCGCGGAGGTTGACCGGGCCGATCTGGTCCCGCTGGCGGCGGAGCCGGGCG
>CALFYQ010000129.1 GCA_937952085.1 uncultured Paracoccaceae bacterium
CAGAGGAAGGCGATGCCGAAGAGAAGGCCGAGCGAGACCTGCTCCGCCGCGACCACGGCCGCGATCCCGGAGAAGCGGGTGGTGCCGGTGAAGCCGTAGACCAGCGAGGCGCCGTAGAGCAGGAGGCCCGAGGAAAGCGCGCCGAGGACGAAATACTTGAGGCCCGCCTCGGTCGATTTCACGCTGTCGCGCCGGAAGGCGGCGACCACGTAGAGCGAGAGCGACTGAAGCTCGAGCCCCATGTAGAGGGTGATGAGATCCCCCGAGGAGACCATCACCATCATGCCGATCACGGCGAGGCCGATCAGCACGGGGAATTCGAAGCGGAGGAGCTTCCGCTTCTCCATGTAGTCCCGCGAGAGGATGAGGATCGCCGCGGCGGAGAGCAGGATCGCCACCTTGGCGAAGGTCGCGAACCGGTCCGCCGCGAAGCCGCCATGGAAGGCCATCCCCTCCCGCGGGGAGAGCATCAGGAAGATCGCCAGCGCCGCCATCAGCGCCGACATCGCCCAGTTGATCATCCCGGCGAGCCGGTCGCCGCCGCCATAGGTGCCCCACATCAGGAGGCCCATCGAGGCGAGCGCGAGAATGATCTCGGGCAGGACCAGGTCGAAATCTGCGGCGGTCATCGCGCCCTCACTGCATGGCCAGCTGAAGGGAGGCGCGCGCGGCCTCCACATCGGCGAGGAGATTTTCGACGGAGGCGGAGGTAAGGTCCGTCACCAGGCTCGGATAGACGCCGAGGATCAGCGTGCCGGCGACGAGGGGGGCGAAGATCATCGCCTCCCGCCGGTCGAGATCCTGGATCTGCTTCAGGCTCGCCTTGATCAGCTCTCCGAAGACGACCCGGCGGTAGAGCCAGAGCGCGTAGGCGGCGGAGAGGATCACGCCGGTCGTCGCGAAGACGGCGGTCCAGGTCGAGACCTGGAAGACGCCCGAAAGCGTCAGGAACTCGCCGACGAAGCCAGAGGTCCCCGGCAGGCCCACATTGCCCATCGTGAAGAGCAGGAAGATCGCCGCATAGAGCGGCATCCGCACCACGAGGCCGCCATAGGCCGCGATCTCCCGCGTGTGCATCCGGTCGTAGATCACGCCGACGCAGAGGAAGAGCGCGCCGGAGATGAAGCCGTGCGAAATCATCTGGAAGATCGCCCCGTCCACGCCCTGCCGGTTGGCGGCGAAGATGCCCATAGTCACGAATCCCATATGGGCGACGGAGGAATAGGCGATCAGCTTCTTGATGTCCTCCTGCATCAACGCCACCAGCGAAGTGTAGACGATGGCGATGGCGGAGAGCGCGAAGACGAAACCAGCCATCAGCTCGGAGGCGATCGGGAACATCGGCAAGCTGAAGCGCAGGAACCCGTAGCCGCCCATCTTCAGGAGGATCGCCGCCAGCACCACGGAGCCGGCGGTCGGCGCCTGAACGTGCGCGTCGGGCAGCCAGGTATGAACCGGCCACATCGGCATCTTCACCGCGAAGGAGGCGAAGAAGGCGAGCCAGAGGAGCGTCTGCATCCCGCCGACGATGTGCCAGCCGAGGATCTCGATCGGTCCGGCGTCGAACTTGTGGTTGAGAAGCGCGACGATGTCGGTCGTCCCCGCATCCCAGTACATCGCGATCATCGCGACCAGCATCAGGAGCGAGCCAAGCAGCGTGTAGAGGAAGAACTTGAACGCCGCGTAGACGCGGTCCTTCCCGCCCCAGATGCCGATGATCAGGAACATCGGAATCAGGCCGCCCTCGAAGAAGAGGTAGAAGAGGATCATGTCCAGCGCGCAGAAGACGCCGATCATCAGCGTCTCGAGCGCGAGGAAGGCGATCATGTATTCCTTCACCCGCTTCTCGACGATCCAGGAGGACCAGATCACCAGCGGCATGAGGAAGGTCGTCAGCATGACGAAGGGCAGCGAAAGCCCGTCGACGCCGACCTTGTAGGAGAGACCGCCGAGCCATTTCTGCGTCTCGACGAACTGGAAATCCGGGTTCGCGGTGTCGAAGCCGAAGAGCACCGGCAGCGAGAGCGCGAAGGTGAAGAGCGTGGTGAACATCGCCGTCCACCGCGCGTTGGAGACGGCCTGCTTCGTCTCCCCCTTCACCAGGAGGAGGATGATGAGCGCGCCGATCAGCGGCAGGAAGGTGATGATCGAGAGATAGGGCAGCATCTCAGCCTCCGACCACCGCATACCAGGTGATGAGCGCCGCGACGCCGAGGATCATCGCGAATGCGTAGTGGAACAGGAACCCGGACTGCGCCCGGCCCGCGAGGCTCGTCACCCAGGGGATGAAGCCCATGGCGAGCCCGTTGAGCGCGCCGTCGATCACCGAGCCGTCGCCGCGCTTCCAGAGGAAGCGGCCGAGCCACTTGGCCGGGCGGACGAAGATCGCGTCGTAGATCTCGTCGACGTACCACTTGTTGAGCAGGAACTCGTAGAGCGGCCGCTGCACCCGGGCCAGCGCCGCGGCCGAACCCGGCGCGACGATGTACATGTAGTACGCCGTCACGAAGCCGATCAGCATCGCGATGAAGGGCGAGACCTTCACCAGCCACGGCGCGTCGTGCGCGTCATGAACGACGTGGTTGTGCTCCCCGCGGATGATCGCCTCGCCCCAGAACTCCTCGTAATGGTGGCCGAAGAAATCTCCGTAGAAGACCATGCCGGCCAGCACCGCGCCCGCCGCCAGAACGTAGAGCGGGATCATCATGACCATCGGGCTCTCGTGCGCGTGGTCGTAGGTGTGATGGTCCGCCCGCGTCTCGCCGAAGAAGGTGAGAAAGATGAGCCGCCAGGAATAGAAGGAGGTCATCAGCGCGGCGATCACGAGGAGGAGGAATGCCGTCAGCTCGCCATGCCCGCCGACATAGACGCTCTCGATGATCGCGTCCTTCGAGAGGAAGCCGGCGAAGCCGATCCCGGTCAGCGGAATGCCGACGCCGGTGATGGCGAGCGTGCCGGCCATCATCATCCAGAACGTGACGGGGATCTTCTTCCGGAGGCCGCCATAGTGGCGCATGTCCTGCTCGTGGTGCATCGCATGGATCACCGAGCCGGCGCCGAGGAACAGCAGCGCCTTGAAGAAGGCGTGGGTGAACAGGTGGAAGATGCCAGCCGAGAAGATGCCGGCGCCGAGCGCCACGAACATGTAGCCGAGCTGCGAGCAGGTCGAATAGGCGATGACGCGCTTGATGTCGTTCTG
>CALFYQ010000130.1 GCA_937952085.1 uncultured Paracoccaceae bacterium
ATGGGCTCTTGCCGCCGCCGTCGCCGCCGTTGCCGCCGCCGCCGCCGCCCCAGGGGCCTCCGCCGTTGTTCGACATGGGCATTTCCTTCCTCCTGCGCGCGCTCAGGCGACCGGCGCGCGCATGGTCACGAGTTCTTCGGCCGCAGACGGGTGGACGGCGACCGTGCGGTCGAAATCCTCCTTCGTCGCGCCCATCTTCACCGCGATCGCGGCGAGCTGGATCATCTCGCCGGCCGCGTGACCAGCGATATGGACGCCGCGCACCCGCCGGTCGGCCTTGGTGACGACGAGCTTCATCAGCATCTTCTCTTCGCTGCCGGAGAGCGTGGCGAGCATCGGCCGGAAGATCGCCCGATAGATCTCCACGTCGCCGCGCGACCGCGCCTGCCCTTCGGTGAGGCCGACCGTGCCGATCTCCGGCCGGGTGAAGACGGCGGTCGCCACGTCCTCGTGGTCCGCCTTCGTCGGGCGGCCCTTGAACACCGTCTCGACGAAGGCTGCGCCCTCGCGGATCGCCACCGGGGTGAGCTGGAGCCGGTCGGTCACGTCGCCGACCGCCCAGATCGAGGGCGTGTTGGTCTGCGAGAACTCGTCCACCTTCACCGCGCCCTTCTCGTCGAGCGAGACGCCCGCCGCCTCGAGGCCGAGGCCGGCTGTATTGGGCTTCCGCCCGGTGGCGTAGAAGACGAGGTCGGTCTCGATCTCGTCGCCATCCTCGAGGATGACGCGATAGGGCCCGTCGCCCTCGATCGAGGCGACGTCGCAGCCATAGCGGATCTTCACCCCGCGGGCGCGCATCGCCTCGGAGACATGGGCGCGGAGATCGGCGTCGAAGCCGCGCAGGATCAGTTCGCCCCGATAGAGCTGCGTCACCTCGACGCCGAGCCCCTCGAAGATGCAGGCGAACTCGCAGGCGATGTAGCCGCCGCCGACGATCAGGATCCGCTTCGGCAGGGTTTCGAGATGGAACGCCTCGTTCGAGGTGATCGCCTTCTCCGAGCCCGGGAAGCGCGGCACGAACGGGCGCCCGCCGGTGGCGACGAGGATGTGCCGCGCGGAGACGAGGCGGCCATCGGCCAGCCGCACCTCGTGCGGGCCGGCGATTGTGGCGCGGGTCTTCATCACCTCGCAGCCGAAGGCGCGCACGCCCTTCTCGTAGAGCCCTTCGAGGCGGGCGATCTCCTTGTCCTTCGCGGCGACCAGCTTCGACCAGTCGAAGCTCCGCGCGCCGACAGACCAGCCGAAGCCCTCGGCGTCCTTGAATGCCTCGGGGAAGGAGGAGGCGTAGACGAAGAGCTTCTTCGGCACGCAGCCGCGGATCACGCAGGTGCCTCCGAACCGGTATTCCTCGGCCACCGCGACGCGGGCGCCCGCATCGCCGGCCATCTTCGCGGCGCGGACGCCGCCGGAGCCGCCGCCGATGACAAAGAGGTCGTAGTCGAACGAATCCGCCACGGGTCGGTCCTGCTCCTTCCGGGGCGGGGCCCCGCCTCACGCGTCGCGGGCAACTTAAGGACGGGCCGCGCCTTCCGCAATGCGCCGGGTCAGACCCGGTCGGGCGCCTCGATCACCTCGGTGGAGCCGTCCGGCCGGCCGATCACCGCGCCGGCGGCGAGGCCGAGGAAAAGCCCGGTCTCGACGACGCCGGGCAGGAGGGAGAGGCGGGCGTGCAGCCCCTCCGGATCGGCGATGCGCCGGAGGTCGAGATCGAGGATGTAGTGGCCCTCGTCGGTGACGAAGGGCGAGGCCTCGCCGCCCCGGAGCGCGGCGCGCCGGCCGCCGACATTCTCGGCCTCGAGCGCCTTCAGGATGTGCTCCCGCGTCTTGGTCCAGCCGAAGCGGACGACCTCGACCGGCAGCGGAAAGGCGCCGAGCGTCTCCACCTTCTTCGTCTCGTCGGCGATCACGAGCATGCGGCGTGAGGCCGCGGCGACGATCTTCTCCTGGAGGAGCGAGCCGCCGCCGCCCTTGATGAGCCGAAGCTGCGGGTCGATCTCGTCCGCGCCGTCGATGGTGAGGTCGGGCGCGCCCGCCGCCTCCAGCGGCGCGACCTTCAGCCCCACCTCGGCGGCGAGCTTCGCGGTCTTCGACGAGGTGGTGACGCAGGTGAGCCGCGCCCTCGCGCCCCAGGCGCCCAGCATCTTCACCAGCCAGTTGGCGGTGGAGCCGGTGCCGAGGCCGAGCACCATGCCGCCCTCGACATAGGCCAGCGCGCGCTCGGCGGCGGCGAACTTTGCCCGCTCGGACGGGTTCTCGGGCGGTTCGATGTCCATGATGTCGCGCCTTCTCAGGATCGCGGCCGGTTCAACAGGCCGGCGAGCGCCGCGTCAAGCCGCGCGCGCGGCAGGATCAGCGCCGCGCCCGGGCGGTCGAAGCGGAGCGTGGCGCGCCCGCCGGTGGCGATGTTGGAGGTGCCGATCTTCTCCCCGGCGTGGAAGACCAGCCCCTCGATCGGCCAGCCGAGCCCGGCCCCCGGCCCCGCCTCCACCCGCCGCATCGGGAAGATCGAGACGCGGTCGCCCTCCTCGAGATCGAGCGAAAGGCCGGTCCCGGCGGAGAAAACGAGATCGGTCTCGCCGAGGAGCAGCACCGGGCGCGGATCGGCGACGAGGGCGTGGAGCGCGGCGAGTTCATGGTCGAGCCGCCCGCCGAGAAAACCGCAGCCGATGAGGAAGGGCGCCTCGACCCGCATAAGGCATTTCTCAAGGTCCGTGCTGTCTTGTTCGGCGACATGGATCAGCTTCTCGCCCAGTCGCGCGGCCCAGCCGGCGCGGTCCTCGATCGAGTCGAGGTCGCCGATGATCGCGTCGGGCGTCACTCCCGGCGGCAGCGCGTTGGCGCCGCCATCGACGCAGACGAGGCCGGGCGCGCGGGCCCGAGCGGCGTCGAGCGCATGCGCCTCGGGCGCCGCGCCGAGCAGGGTCGCGCCATGCGGGAAGGCCAGCAGCGGGTTCGGCGCCATCACATCTCCCGGGCGAGCGACGAAAAAATCACTCGCCATTCGATAGGACGGTTTCCTTCCCGGAGAAATGGCGTAAAGTTTGACGAGAGTTCGACGGACGGAACGTCGGCGCGTAGGGGCGTGCTCGCCAATCGCGTTGTGTATGGCGTGAGCAGTCCGATCCCAAGGGGCGTCCATGACCGATGAAAAGAGCATCCGACTCTCTTTCGGCGGATTCGACTGCCAGGTCGTCGGCTATGATGACCCGGCGGAGATTCTGCGAAAGGCGATAGGGATTTACGCCGAGGTCGCCGCCTCTGCGCCGTCGCTCGAGGCGAGCGGCGGGCCGGCGCCCGGCGCGGTTCGCGCCCGATTCGTCGAGGAGATCGCCTCGCGCGCCGGAGAGTTCGACGCCGCGGTGGCGATCGCCGGAGGGCGGCTCACGGTCACCCGCCGCGCCGCGCCCGCCGACACGTCGGAGCCGGCTTCGGCGCCGGCCGGCGTCGGCCGGATGGAGCCGGGCGTTCTCGCGGAATTCGAAGCCATGAAGGCCCGGCTGCGGCAGGAGGAAGCGGCGTCCGAAGCCGGCTTCGCCGCCGCCACGGCGACGGGAACCGAGGGCGCCTTCGCCGTCTCCGCCCGCGCCGGCGCGCAGCCGGCCGAGGCGCGCGCCGTTTCGCCGCAGGCCGAATCCGCCGAGACAACTCGCAGCGTGAACGTCCGCGCGGTCTATCCGGCCGCCGCCGCACGCGCCCGGGGCGCGGCCGCGCCCCGCTCCGCCAACCCGGCCTTCCGCCGGAACGAGGAGCCGCGAAGCCCGACGGGGTTCCTGAACGACAACTTCCTCTTTTCCGACGCCGGCTCGGCCGGGGCGCCGCCGCTCACGCTGAGCCCGAACGACCAGGTCCGCCCCGCCGCCGCCGCGCCTCGCGCGCCGGAGCCGGACGCGGAGGAGGCCGCGCCGGCCGCGCGCCGCTTCGGCTTCCTCCAGGGCGCGGTGCCGCCCGGCATCGCCGCGGACGACAATGACGACGCGGAGGCCGGGGATCCGCCGGGCTTCGCCGAGCCGGGCGCGCCCTACGACGCCGAGGCCGGGTTCCAGCGCCTGAAGGAAAGCGCGGAGGCCGCGCTGCCGCGGCTCGACGCGCCGCGCCGGCCCGCCGCCGAGCCGCGCCTCTCCCTCGTCGCATCCGCGACGAAACCGTCCGGAATCAAGGCCGACGGGCCCGAGGGCTTCGCCGCCGGCGCCGCCTCGCTCACCCGCATGGTGGAGGCCGCCGCGGCCTGGGTCGCGCTCGGCGAGGGCCGCGCGCGGTTCAGCCGGCGGGATGTGATGCAGGCCCTCGTCCGCGTGCCGGCCAGCCGGGAATTCACGCCCGAAGCGCGGCTCAAGGCGTTCCGGAACCTCCTGAAGGAAGGCGCGATCGCCCGCGGCGAAGACGGGCTCTTCGCCCTCGCCGCGCCGGTGCGGGTCGCCTTCGAGCGGCGGCTCAGCGCCTGAGGTCAGGAATCGGGGTCGGGCCGCCCGACCCCGCGAAAGACGAAGCGGAACGGCAGCGCCCAGAGCAGGCCAAGCCCGACATAGACGCCGAACTCGACCCAGATCGACGGCCGCTCGATCAGGCTCATCACCCAGAGCGCGGCCGCGATGTAGAGCGGCAGCCAGACGAGGAGCAGCACGAGCGAAAGCCGCCGCCGCGCCTTCCAGGAGAGCGCCACCGCCTCAGCCCTCGAACGGATCGGTGACGAGGATCGTGTCGTCCCGCTCCGGCGAGGTGGAGAGAAGCGCGACCGGCCGGCCGACCAGTTCCTCGATCCGCCGCACATACTTGATCGCGGCGGCCGGAAGGTCGGCCCAGGAGCGGGCGCCCTCCGTGCTCTCGGCCCAGCCCGGCATCGTCTCGTAGACCGGCTCGCAGGCGGCCTGCCGCGCCGCGGCGGTCGGCAGATGGTCGAGCACCTCGCCGCCGAGCCGGTAGCCAGTGCAGATCTTCAGCTCGTCGAACCCGTCGAGCACGTCGAGCTTGGTGAGCGCGATTCCCGAGACGCCGGATTGCGAGCAGGTCTGCCGCACCAAGGCCGCGTCGAACCAGCCGCAGCGGCGCTTCCGCCCCGTCACCGTGCCGAATTCGCGGCCGCGCTCGCCGAGGCGCTGGCCGACGCCGTCGGTCAGTTCGGTCGGGAACGGACCTTCGCCGACCCGCGTGGTGTAGGCCTTCACGATGCCGAGCACGAAGCCGACCGCGCCCGGCCCGAGGCCGGAGCCCGGCCCCGCCATCCCCGCGACGGTGTTGGAGGAGGTGACGTAGGGATAGGTGCCGAAATCGATGTCGAGCAGCGCGCCCTGCGCGCCCTCGAAGAGGATGCGCCGGCCTTCGCGGCGCTTCTCGTCGAGCAGGCGCCAGACCGGCTGCGCATAGGGCAGGACCTTCGGGGCGACCTCTTCCAGCGCGGCGCGGAGCGCGGCGCGGTCCACCGGCTCGGCCCCGAGCCCGGCGCGGAGCGGGTCGTGATGGGCGAGGAGCCGGTCGAGCCGGGCCTCGAGCGTCGGCCCGTCGGCGAGATCGGCGACGCGGATCGCGCGCCGGCCGACCTTGTCCTCATAAGCCGGGCCGATGCCGCGGCCGGTCGTGCCGATCTTCGCCGCGCCGGCCGCCTGCTCGCGAAGCTGGTCGAGGTCGCGGTGGATCGGCAGGATCAGGGGCGCGTTCTCGGCGACGATGAAATTCCCGGGCGAGACCGCCGCGCCCTGGCCGCGCAGCCGCTCGATCTCGTCGAGGAGGGCCCAGGGGTCCAGCACCACGCCGTTGCCGATGACCGAGAGCTTGCCCTTCCGCACGATGCCCGAGGGCAGCAGCGAGAGCTTGTAGGTCACCCCGCCCACGACCAGCGTGTGCCCGGCGTTATGCCCGCCCTGGAAGCGGACGATGACGTCGGCCCGCTCCGAAAGCCAGTCGACGATCTTTCCCTTGCCCTCGTCGCCCCACTGGGCGCCGACGACCACCACATTCGCCATTCCGCGCTCCCGCTCCGGAAACCCGCGCCCTTATAGGGAGGCCGGCCGACGGCCGAAACCGTGAAAACGTCGCGCCGTCTGCCGTTGCGGCGGCGGCGCGGCGGAGCGATGCTCCCGCGATCCGACGGGAGGCCCGCCATGCAGGAAGCCGCGACCATCGACGACATCCGCGCCGCGCGGGAACGGCTGAAGGGCGCCGCCCGCGTCACGCCGCTCCTCGAATCGGATGCGCTCAACGCCATCGCCGGCCGGCGCGTGCTGGTGAAGGCGGAATGCCTCCAGCGCACCGGCAGCTTCAAGTTCCGCGGCGCCTGGAACGCGCTTTCCTCGCTCGACCCGACGGCGCGGCGGAAGGGCGTCCTCGCCTATTCCTCCGGCAACCACGCGCAGGGCGTGGCGCTGGCGGCGAAGCTCCACGGCGCGCCCGCCGTCATCATCATGCCGGAGGATGCGCCGGCGGCGAAGATCAGCGGCACCAAGGGCTATGGCGCCGAGGTCGTCACCTATGACCGCTACCACGGGAACCGCGAGGAGATCGGCGCGCGGATCGCCGCCGAGCGCGGCCTCTCGCTGGTGCGCCCCTATGACGAGCCGAAAGTGATCGCCGGGCAGGGTACGACCGGGCTCGAGATCGCCGAGCAGGCGGCCGCGGCCGGGGTGACGGAGGCGGACGTGATCGTCTGCTGCGGCGGCGGCGGGCTATCGGCCGGGGTGGCGCTGGCGCTCGAGGGCGCGGCGCCTGGCCTCCGGCTTCGCACCGCCGAACCCGAAGGGCATGACGACATGGCCCGCTCGCTCGCCTCGGGCTCGCGCGAGCGGAACGCGCCCGGCGCCTCGATCTGCGACGCCATCGTAACGCCGACGCCGGGGGAGCTGACCTTCCCGATCCTGAAGCGGATCGCCGGGCCGGGCTTCGCCGTCGCCGACGAGGAGGCGCGGGCGGCGATGGCCCTCGCCTGGCGGCACCTCAAGATCGTCGCCGAACCGGGCGGCGCGGTCGCGCTCGCCGCCGCGATCTTCCGCAAGGAGGAGATCGAGGGCGACGCGGTGATCGTCACCGTCTCGGGTGGCAACGTGGACATGGCGGTCTTCGCCGCCGCGCTTTCAGACTATGGAGACGCGCCTTGATCGAACTTTCGCACCGCCACCAGAACCGCATCATGGGGATCGAGGCCGAGGCCACCGCCTGGCGGCGGGACCTGCACGCCCATCCCGAGATCGGCTTTGAGGAGGTGCGGACCTCCGGCATCGTCGCCGCGAAGCTTCGCGAGTTCGGCTGCGACGAGGTGTTGACCGGCATGGCCCGGACCGGCGTCGTCGGCATCGTGAAGGGCAAGGGCGAGGGGCCGATGATCGGGCTTCGCGCCGACATGGACGCGCTGCCGATGCCGGACAAGGCGGACGTCCCCTACCGCTCCACGTTCGAGAACCGGGCCCATACCTGCGGCCATGACGGCCACACCTCGATGCTGCTCGCCGCGGCGAAGATCCTCTGCGAGACGCGGGATTTCCGCGGCTCCGTCGCGCTCATCTTCCAGCCGGCCGAGGAGGGCATGGGCGGCGGCCGCGAGATGGTGGCGGACGGGCTCTTCCGCGCCGCGCCGTGCGAGACGGTCTGGGGCCTTCACAACTGGCCCGGCGCGCCGCTCGGCGCCTTCACCACGATCGACGGGCCGATCATGGCGGGCGTCGACTATTTCGACATCTTCATTCGCGGCGTCGGCACCCATGCGGGCACGCCGCATCTCGGCTGCGACACGGTGCTGGCGGCGGGGGCGATGATCGGGGCGCTGCAATCGGTGGCGAGCCGCGCGGCGCCGCCGACCGAGGCGGCGACGATCTCCGTCACCCGGCTGAACGCCGCCACCGCCTATCACGTCATCCCCGACGAGACGGAGATCGGCGGTTCGCTCCGCTATGTGAACCCGGCGCTCCGCCCGGTGATGGAGGCGAAGCTGAAGACGGTGGCGAAGGGCGTCGCCGAGGCGTTCGGCGGCGAGGCGGCGATCGACTACAAGGTCAACTACCCGCCGACGATCAACCCGGCGAAGGAGGCCGCGCTGGCGCGCGACGTGGCGGCCGGCATGGTCGGCGCCCGCCATGTCTCCGCCGAGGCGGAGACCTGCATGGCGGCGGAGGATTTCTCCTTCATGCTGAACGAGCGGCCGGGGAACTACATCTGGATGGGGGTGGACCAGCCGGGCCACACCGCCGCGAAACTCCACGACCCGAATTACGACTTCAACGACAAGGCGATTCCCTACGGCGTCGGCTACTGGCTCTCGCTCGTGGACCGGCTGCTGCCGCGGGCCTGAACCGCATCGACCAGCGCCGCGGCGGCGCGCTTCGCCTCGCCCGCCGGGTCGGGCGCGAGGCCGATCGCCGCGGCGACGATGGCGCCTTCGACCAGCATCGAGATGGCCGGGCCCGCCGCCTCGGCGCGCGCGGCGCGGGCGAGGGCGGCGAAGCGCGCGGCGAGGGCGCGCTTTCGCGCCGCCGCCATCTCCCGCACCGGGTGGCCCGGCGCCTGGAACTCCGCCGCCGCGCGCTGGAAGGCGCAGCCGGCGAAGCCGGGGCTCGCGAACCATTCGGCGAGCGCGTCGAAGACGGAGAGGAGCCGCTCCCGGGGCCCCTCGGTGCGCGCCTCGTGCGCGTCGAGCAGCGCCTCCATCCGCGCCTCCTGCAAGTCCAGCGCGGCGAGGATCAGCCCGTCCTTCCCCGGAAAGTTGTTGTAGATGGATGTCTTGGAGACGCCGATCCGCGCCGCCAGCGCGTCCATCCCGGCGGCGCGGAAGCCCTCGGCGCGGAAGATCTCCAGCGCCTTCTCGACGATCTCCTCGCGTTTCGACGGCCGCATCCGGGCTCCTTTCGCGCGCCCCTTGTAAATTGCACCGATCGGTCCATATTGCAAGTATATGAACTGATCGGTACAGAAACAGGAGATCCGCATGGCCCGCGCCTTCTACGAGATCGCCTTCACCCAGGCCGTCCTCGCCGAGCAGGACCGGATCGGCTCCCGCGGCGCCTATGCCGCCACGCTCGCCCCCGAGGCGGAGCGTCGGGACCGGATCGGCCCGGACGAGGCCGCCTTCATCGCCGCGCGGGACGGGTTCTACATGGCGACTGTCAGCGAGACCGGCTGGCCCTATGTGCAGTTCCGCGGTGGGCCGAAGGGCTTCGTGCGGGCGCTCGACGAGATGACGCTCGGCTGGGCGGACTATCGCGGCAACCGCCAGCACATCAGCCTCGGCAACCTCTCCGGCGACGCGCGGGTCTCGCTCTTCTTCATGGATTACCCGAACCAGCGCCGGCTGAAGCTCCTCGGCCGCGCCCGTGTGGTGGAGCGCGACGCCGACCCGGCGCTTGTCGCCCGGCTCCACGTCGGCGGGCGCGGAAAGCCGGAGCGGGCGATGCTGATCGACCTCGCCGGGTTCGACTGGAACTGTCCGCAGCACATCCCGGCGCGCTATACGGCGGAGGAGCTCGAACCGGGGCTCGGCCCGCTCCGCGACCGGCTCGGCGCGCTCAAGGCGGAGATCGCCGCGCTCCGCGCCGCGATACCGCCCGCGGGTTGACGCCTCCGGACCTCCCGCGTATAGGCGCGGTTCGTTCTCAGAGAGACCACGGAATCAGAGATGGCCAATACGCCCTCCGCGAAGAAGCGCGTGCGCCAGATTGAGCGCCGCACCGAAGTGAACACGGCCCGGAAGAGCCGCATCAAGACCTTCATCCGCAAGGTCGAGGAGGCCATCGCCTCCGGCGACGCGTCCGCCGCGAAGTCCGCCCTCCAGGCGGCCCAGCCCGAGATCATGCGCGGCGCGACCAAGGGCGTGATGCACGCCAACACCGCCTCGCGGAAGGTCTCCCGGCTCGCTAGCCGTGTGAAGGCGCTCGCCACCGCCTGAACGGCATATGACGAATTCATGACGCGCGCCGGGCTTCAACCCGGCGCGCGTCACGTTAGTGACGCGACTTTGTGATGTTCCTGATTTGCGCCCGTTGAGAGAATCGCCGGGCCGCGCCAGTATCCCGGCTCTCCGTCGCGACTTCGCCTCGGATGCGCCTCAATTCGCAAATAGTCGTAGGCGACAAAGTAGTAATAGCTGACGAAGCCGCTCAAAAAGACGGCATGCGCAATTTAGCGCCACCGAGAATCAAGCAACATGGACTGCGGCGAGTCGGACTCAATCGGCGTCAATAGTCTTCTTGTAGTTGCGGAGCCGGTAGCCTTCGGCCTAGCCTGCAGCCTGTCTGGGGAGAGATTCGACAGGGCTGCGACATGACGCCGATCGGCGACGAGGGAACCATTGGCGAGGTCGGACCGGAGGACGCGTGGCGCGGCCTGAGCGAGGGCGGGCGGTCGCTTCTCATCGACGTGCGCACCCGCGCCGAGTGGAGCTTCGTCGGCCTGCCTGACCTTTCGGCGATCGGCGCGAAGCCGGTGCTGATCGAATGGCAGCGTTTCCCCGACATGTCGGTCGACCAGGGCTTCGCCGAGGCGGCGCTCGAGGCGGCTTCGGCGGCCGGGGCGGAGACCGTCTATTTCCTCTGCCGGTCCGGCGGGCGCTCGATGCGGGCGGCTCTGGCGACGGCGGAAGCCGCCGCGGCCGCGGGGCGGAAACTGGCCTGCGTCAACGTCGCCGAAGGGTTCGAAGGCGATCTCGACGCGGAGGGACGACGCGGCCGAACCAACGGCTGGAAGGCGAGGGGGTTGCCGTGGCGGCAGAGCTGAGGGCGGCGATTCGCGCCCAGGGCCTGGCTGGCGAGGGCGGCGTGCAGGGAGGATGGCGGATGTCGGTCGACGGTGCTGCGGGACGCTGGGCGGAGGCGCGCCGGCTGGTGCGCTCGGAGATCGGCGCCGCGGCCTGGGACCGGTGGATCGCCCCGCTCTCCTTCCAGGGGCTCGCCGGCGACGCCGCGCGGTTCGAGGCGGGTTCGCCCTTCGCGGCCGACTGGGTGCGCCGGCACTACGCCGAAGAGATCATGGCGGCGCTCCGGGAGGCGGGCTGCCGCTGCGCCCGGATCCTCGTCTCCTGCGGCGAGGCGCCGGAGGCAGAGGCGGGCCAGCCGCAGAAGGTTCCCGCCGCGGCGAACTCTCCGGTGGCCTCCGGCGGCGACGGCGAGTTCGAGTTCCGGCCGGCCCAGCTCGACGGGCGGCAGACCTTCGAGCAGTTCGTCGTCGGCCGGCCGAACGAGCTCGCCTACGCCGCGGCGCGGCGCGTCGCGGAGGACGACCGCGTCGTCTACAACCCGGTCTTCCTTCATGGCGGGGTCGGGCTCGGCAAGACCCACCTGATGCACGCCATCGCCTGGCGGATCCGTGAGCGGAGCCCGGAGCGGAAGGTGCTCTACCTTTCGGCCGAGGCCTTCCTCTATCGCTTCATCGCCGCGATCAAGCGGGACAATACGCTGGCCTTCAAAGACGAATTCCGTTCGGTCGATGTCCTTCTGATCGACGACGTGCAGTTCATCGCCGGCAAGAACTCCACCCAGACCGAGTTCTTTCACACCTTCAACGCGCTGATCGATTCCGGAAAGCAGATCGTCATCTCCGGCGACCGCGCGCCGGGCGACATCGAGAACCTCGAGGAGCGCATCCGCTCCCGCCTGCAATGGGGCCTCGTCGTCGACATCCACCCGACCGACTATGAGCTTCGGCTCGGCATCCTGCAGTCGAAGGCCGAGCAGAAACGCGCCGAGGAGCCGGATGTGCGGCTCGATCCGAAGGTGCTGGAATTCGTCGCCCACCGGCTCTCGACCAATGTGCGCGTGCTCGAGGGCGCGCTGACCCGGCTCTTCGCCTACGCCGCGCTGATCCGACGCGAGATCACCCTCGACATGGCGCAGGAGACGCTGGCCGATCTCCTCCGCGCCTCCGACCGCAAGGTGACGATCGAGGAAATCCAGCGGAAGGTGGCGGAGCATTACAACCTCCGTATCTCCGACATGACCTCGGCGCGGCGAGCCCGGCCCGTGGCGCGGCCGCGGCAAGTGGCGATGTATCTCGCCAAGACCCTCACCTCGAAAAGCCTGCCGGAGATCGGCCGGAAATTCGGCGGGCGCGACCACACGACGGTGATGCACGCGGTGAAACGGGTCGAAAGCCTGAAGGACACCGACAGCCAGCTTTCGGAAGACGTCGAACTCCTCCGCCGGCTTCTCGAAGCCTGAGCGGGGGGGCGCCGGGCGTCTGGCCCCTTCGGGCCCGTCGACCGGCGCGGCCGCCTGACGGCGGGATCGAGCGTGAGCCCGGTTCGTTGGTAGGTCAATTCGCGGTTCGGCCGTCCTGCAACCTCGATAGAGGCCGGAGTGAGGCCGCGTCCTCGCCATCGCTCCCAGGCCCGGGCGACCAGCCCGGGCCTCGCCCTCCCCTCCAAGCGGGCGGGCGTCCCCCGGCCGTCACGCGCGGACCGGACTCGTGGTCGGGGCGACGCGATAAAGCGCCCATGCCTGCCGTTTCGGGCGCCCACCCAGGGGCGGTCGCGTCCCTCCACGCATTACTCGGTCGATGGCGTTTCGGAACCTTCGGGTTCGAGCTGACCCGATACCGGCGCGCCGCCTGGCGAACTTTGACCCTGCCGGAAGCGGTCAGCCTCGCGCCGGCAGAAGGGCGCGGAGCGCCGCCTTGAGCGCGGCCGCGCGCTCTTCCGGGAGAACCCGCGCCTCATGCGCGCGGGCCTCGGCGACGAGCGGCGCGGCGAAGGCGCGCCCGGCCTCGGTCAACCTTACGCGGGCGCGGCGGCGGTCTTCGCTGTCTTCCTCCCGCGCAACGAGGCCCTTCCGCGCCAGCCGGTCCACCATCCGCGTCATCGTCGGCTGCTTGGCGAGGCAGCGATCCGCCAGCTCGCCGATCGTCAGCGCGGCGTCCGGATGGAGCGAGGCGAGGATGCGCCAGGTCGAGACCGGAACGCCCCGCGACGCCAGCCAGGCGTGAAACTCGTCAGAGAGCGCGGCGGAGGCCCTCGCCATCAGGTAAAGCAGGTAATCGTCCGTGAACCGGGCGCTCATGCCGGGAGGCTAACGCCGAAAGTATGAAATTGCATCATATGATTTTTCATGTAGCGTGACGGCGCAAGGGAGGACGCGATGCTGACGGACCGGATCGAAGCCGCCTGGATCGACGCTTTCGAGGAGACCTTCGCTCTCTGCGCCATCCGGCCGGACGAGACGGTGGTGATCCTCTCCGAATCCCAGTCCCGCCCGCTCAACCGTCACCTGACGGAACTGGCGCTCGGTCGGATGAAGGTCCCCTATTTCCATCTCTCCGTGCCGACGCCGCGGCACCCGGCCGGGCCGGTGATCCGCTCCACCGGGGCCTCGATGGCGCTGACCGGGCAGGCGCTGGCGGTGAAGACGCTGGCCGCCGCCAACGTGGTGATCGACCTCACCCTCGAAGGGCTGATGCACGCGGCGGAGACGCCGGCGATCCTGAAGGGCGGGGCGCGCATCCTCAACGTCTCCAACGAGCACCCGGAGGCGCTGGCCCGCACCGTGCCGACGCCGGACCTTCGCGAGCGGGGGCGGGATGCGTTCGCGCGCTGCCGGGCGGCGAAGCGGATGACCGTCCGATCCGAGGCGGGGACCGATCTCGACGTGGCGATGGAGGGCGCGGCGACCGTCGCCGTCTGGGGCTGGACCGACCGGCCCGGCACGCTGGCGCACTGGCCGGGCGGCATCGTGGTGAGCTTCCCGAAGGCGGGTTCGGTCAACGGACGCCTCGCCTATCGGCCGGGCGACGTGAACCTGACCTTCAAGCGCTATTTCGAGAGCGATGTCGATCTGACGATCCGCGAGGACTACGTCACCGAGATCGGAGGCGCCGGAACGGATGCGCAATTGATGCGCAACTATCTCGAAGCCTTCGGCGAGAAGGAGGCCTACGCCGTCTCCCATGTCGGCTGGGGCTTCAACCCGGGCGCCCGATGGGAGGCGCTGACCATGTACGACCGGCGGGAGACGAACGGGACCGAGCTTCGCGCCGTGCCCGGCAACTTCCTCTTCTCCACCGGCGCCAACGAATTCGCGGGCCGCTTCACGCGCGGGCATTTCGACCTGCCGATGATGGGCTGCGACATCCTTCTCGACGGCGCGCCCGTCGTCAGCGCCGGGAGGCTCGTCTGACATGCCCATTCTCGCCGGGATCGACTACGAGGAGGGGGGCGAGGGCCCGGCGGTCATCGCGCTCCACGGCATCGGCGGCGGGCCGGAAAGCTTCGCGGGCCAGATCGGCGCGCTTCCGGCGCGGGTGATCGCCTGGGCCATGCCGGGCTTTCGCGGCTCGCTGCCTGGCCGGCTGACCTTCCCGGCGCTTTCGGAGGCGCTGGAGCGGCTCATGGACGCGCTCGGGCTCGAGCGGGCGCATCTGCTCGGCCATTCGATCGGCGGCATGATCGCGCAGGATTTCGCGCTCCGGCATCCCGGCCGCACCGCCTCGCTGGCGCTGATCGGCACGACGCCGGCCTTCGGCGGCAGGGACCCGAGCTTCGCCGAGGCGTTCCTGAAGGCGCGGCTCGCCCCGCTCGACGCCGGCATGACCATGGCGGAGATGGCGCGGGCCTCGGCCCCGGCGATCTGCGGGCCGAAGGCCTCCGCCGCGGTGCTGGAGGCGGTGGCGAGGCCGATGGCGGCGACGCCCGAGCCGGTCTGGCGGGAGATCCTCGCATGCCTGACCACCTTCAACCGGCGGGAGGAGACGGCGAAGCTGACGATGCCTTCCTGCCTCATCGCCGGAACCGACGACAGGAACGCCCCGGCGAAGACGATGGAGAAGATGGCCGCCCAGATGCCCGACGCGGAATACCACCTGATCGAGGGCGCCGGGCACATGATCAACCAGGAGGCGCCTGAGGCGGTCAACGCCATCCTCTCCGCCTTCTACCGGAGGCTCGCCTGACCATGACCGACGCCCCGATCTTCGCCCCCGACGCCTGGGGCCTGACCGAGAAGCAGGCCCGGCTCACCGAGATCGCCCGCACCCTGGCGGCGGAGACTTTCGCGCCCCGCGCGGCGGAATACGACCGCGAGGCGAAGTTCCCGACCGAGAACTACCGCGACATGGCGAAGGCCGGGCTCCTCGGCATCTGCGTGCCGGAATCCGAAGGCGGCTGGGGCGCCGATCTCAAGACCTACATGCTCACCGCCGCGGAGATCGGCCGCTATTGCGGGGCGACGGCGCTCACCTTCAACATGCACGTCTCCTCCTGCCTCTGGACCGGCGCGCTGCTCGACGGGCTCGACCTGCCGAAGGAGGTGCGGGAGGAGCATCACGCGAAGCGGAAGCTCCACTACGACCGGATCGTCCGGCAGGGGAAGATCTACGCCCAGCCCTTTTCCGAAGGCGGCGCGGCGGCGGCCGGCTTCAAGGCCTTCGGCACCACCGCGCTGAAGGTCGAGGGCGGCTGGCGGATCAACGGCAAGAAGATCTTCGCCTCGCTCTCCGGCCATGCCGACTATTACGGCGCGCTCTGCACCGCGCTCGACCACCCCGATGAAGACCCGTCGCGCCGCAACACGATGTACATCGCCGTGCCGGCCGAGGCCGAGGGCGTCGAGGTGGTGGGGGAATGGGATCCGCTCGGCATGCGCGGCACCGTCTCCCGCACGCTCCTCTTCAAGGACGTCTTCGTGCCGGACGAGGCGCAGCTCATGCCGCGCGGCGTCTATCCCGAGGCGGCGAGCCGCTGGCCGCACATGTTCATGACGTTGACGCCAACCTATATGGGCATCGCGCAGGCGGTATACGACTTCACGGTGAAATACCTCCGCGGCGAGGCGCCCGGCACGCCGCCGGTGAAGCGGCGGATGTACCCGACGAAGCAGCTCGCCGTCGCCGAGATGCGGGTGAAGCTCGAGCAGACCAAGGCGCTCTGGTTCGCCGCCATCTCCGAGGCGCGACCCGACCCGTCGAAGGACAGTCTGATGCGCGCCTGGGCGGCGCAGCACACCGTGATGGAGAACGCCAACGCGCTCTCGGCGCTGGCGATCCGCACCTGCGGCGGGCAGTCCATGCTCCGCTCCCTCCCGCTCGAACGGCTCTACCGCGACAGCCGCTGCGGCTCGCTCATGCTGCCCTGGACCGCGGAGCTCTGCCTCGACATGCTCGGCAAGGCGGCGCTCTACGAGCGGGGCGAGACGGATGCGGATTGACCTCTGGCCGGAATGGGCGGCGGCGAAGGCGCCTGACTCGCCGGCGGTGATCTTCAAGGGCGAAACCTGGTCCTATGCCGATTTCGCCGCGCGGATCGACGCGCGGGCGGCGGCGCTCGCCGGCGCCGGAATCGGCAAGGGCGACCGCATCGCCTGGTTCGGGCTAAACCACCCCGAGGTGTTCACCTTGCTCTTCGCCTGCGCCCGGATCGGGGCGATCCTCGCGCCGCTCAACTGGCGCCTCGCGCCGGCGGAGATCGCGAAGATCGCGGAGGATTGCGCGCCGAAGCTGGTCCTCCACGACGACGAGTTCGCGCACCGGGCGCAGGGCCTCGCCGCGCCGGGCCGGGCCGTCATCCACCATGAGGCGCCGCTCCCGCCGCTCGAAAGCGCCGAGGCGACGCCGGAGGCGGAATGGGGCGACGCGGCGCGGAGCGAGGCGCCGCTTCTCATCGTCTACACATCGGGCGCGACCGGCCGGCCGAAAGGCGCCGTTCTCCCCGTCCGGGCCATCGCCGCGAATGCGGAGATGAGCGTCTCCGCCCATGAGATGACGCCCGCCGATCGCTGCCTCGTCGTCCTGCCGCTCTTTCATGTCGGCGGGCTCAACATCTTGCCGACGCCGGCTTTCTCGATCGGCGCGGCGGTAGAGCTGCACGAGCGGTTCGAGCCGAAGGCGGCGCTCGCCGCGCTGACCGGCGGCGCCACGCTCGCCATCATGGTGCCGACGGTGATGCAGGCGATCATGGCCGAGCCCGGCTGGGCGGCGGCGGACCTTTCCCGCGTCCGCGCCCTCTCCATCGGCTCGACCGACGTGCCGGTGGAGATCATCGAGGCGGTCCACGCCCGCGGCGTCCCGATGCCGCAGATCTACGGCGCGACCGAGACCGGCCCCTTCGCGATCCGCCAGACGGTGGCGGACGCGATGGACCATGTCGGCTCCATCGGAACGCCCGGCGAGCTGTGCGAGATCCGCCTCGTCCGCGAGGACGGGACAGAGGCGGCGGTCGGCGAGCCCGGCGAAATTCAAGTCAAGGGGCCGAACATCCTCTCCGGCTACTGGGGCGCGGAGGAGGAGACGGCGCGCGCGTTCGCGGACGGCTTTTTCCGCACCGGCGACGTGGCCGTGAAGGACGAGGGCGGGCTTTTCTGGTTCGCCGACCGGATCAAGCACGTGGTGATCTCGGGCGGCGAGAACATCTACCCGGCGGAACTCGAACGCGTGCTCCGGCCGCACCCGAAGGTGCGCGAGGTCGCCGTCGTCGGCCGGCCGGACCCGAAATGGGGCGAGGTGCCAGTTGCGGTGATCGCGGCGCGGGAGCCGATGACGGAGGCGGAGGCGCTCGGCGCCTTCAACGGCGTCCTCGCCCGCTACAAGCACCCGCGCGGGGTGGTCTTCGTCGAGGCGCTGCCGCGGAACGCGATGGGCAAGGTCGTCGCCGCCGAAGTGCGGAAGATGATCGGCGCCGGCTGAGGCCGCTCAGAAGCGGATCTGCGGCTCCCGGCGGGGCGTGCGCAGCACGATCTCGCCAAGCGTCTCCAGGTCCCGCCACGGGCTCTCGAACCGGTCGGCGCGGCCGATGGTGCGGTGGCGGAGCCGGAGCGCCGTCCGCTCCGCCTGATGCGCGAGGAAACGGCCGAGCCGGAACGGACCCTTCCGCGAGACGCCTTCGTGATGGGTGAGAACGGCGCGCGGGTCGAGCGCCACGCGCCAGCCCGCCGCGCCGGCGCGCATGCAGAAATCCACGTCGTTGAAGGCGACCGGAAAGGCCCGCGCGTCGAAGCCGTCGAGCGCCTCCCACGCCTCCACCCGCACCAGCATGGCCGCGGCGGTGACGGCCTCCCGAAGATGCGGCGCCGCCATCCGCCCGCAGAGGCCGGGCCAGTCCGCCGCCGCGCCCTTCCCCTCGTGCCCCGCCACGCCGCCATGGCCGACGATCACCCCGGCATGCTGGATCGTCCCGTCCGGGAAGAGCAGCTTCGCGCCGACGACGCCGACCTTCGGCGCCGCCAGCGTCTCCGCCATCGGCGCGAGCCAGCCGAGCGCGGGGGCGGATATGTCGTTGTTGAGGAGGAGGAAGGCGGCCGGGTCGAAGCGGGCGCGTGCGATCTCCACCCCGCGGTTGACCATGGCGGCGAAGTTGAAGGGCGCGGGCCGGCGCTCCACCGCCACGTCCGGCTCGGTCGCGAGCGCGTCGTAGAGGGCGCGCGTCTCCGCGCCCTCGCTGCCGTTGTCGACGATGACGATGGCGGGCCGCTCCGGCTCGCCGCGGAGGGCCGCGACGGCGGCGCGGAGAAGCTCCGGCCTCTCCCGGTTCGGGATCACCGCGGCGATGCGGCCGAGCGGCGCGCGGGGCGCGCCGGGCGGAGGCGCCGCGCCTTGCGGTCCGAGAAACGCCGCCGGGAACGGGAGATGCGCCACCCGCTCCGGCGGCAGGGCGAGGAGCGCGGCGCGAATGTCGCCGGCCTCGAAGGCCGCGCGCGCCTTCGCGCCGAGCGCCGCCTCGCGGAAGAAGACGGCGCGGCCGGCATAGTCCAGCCCTTCGAGCAGGAGCGGGTCGAAACAGGGCTTCAGCCGCAGCGCGCCCTCGCTCACGTCGTCGGCAATCACCGCCGCCGCACGCGCCGGCGCCGCGGCGATCCGGGCGGCTGCGCCCTTCGCCATCCGGTCCCCCGGCGCAGGCGCCCACAGCCATCCGGGGGGTGGCCCGCCATCGCCCGGCGCCACTCCCGCCAAAGGCGATTTCGCATGTGCGAAATATTTACCCTTCAAGGCTGGACATTCTCGCCCGCTCCGGCGTTTCCTGAAGAACGAGGCAGGCATGACGATCCATTGCAACCTGAAAGAGATGTTGATCGACCCGGCGCCCGCGAGACCGGTTGTGGCCAGTTCGGCGAGGGGTTAGGACGTAATAATGAACGCGCAGGCGAGCAAGCCGACGTACGAAGTCGCCATCTCCGGATATGCGTGCCGCCTTCCCGCGGCGCCTGACCCCGAAGCTTTCTGGTCCATCCTCGAAGCCGGCCGCTGCGTCGTCACAGAGGTGCAGTCGAGCCGCTGGTCGAAGGCGCGGTATTTCCACCCCGACAAGGGCGCGCTCGGCCGCTCCTACACCTTCGCCGCCGGCCAGGTCGAGGACATCTGGGACTTCGACGCCGGCTTCTTCGGCGTCTCGCCGCGCGAGGCGGCGCAGATGGATCCGCAGCAGCGCATCCTGCTGACCGCCGTCTGGGAGGCGGTGGAGCATGCCGGGCTGCGGCCGGAGGAGCTCTCGAAAGGGCGCACCGGCGTCTATATCGGCGCCTCCTCCTCCGACCATTCCTTCACCTTCCTCAGCGATCCGGCCTCGGTCGACAGCCAGTTCATGACGGGGAACACGCTTTCCATCGTCTCGAACCGGATCTCGTATCTGCTCGATCTGCACGGCCCGTCCTACACCGTGGACACGGCCTGTTCCTCGTCCTTCTACGCCTTTCACCAGGCGGTGCAGGCGCTGAAATCGGGCGAGATCGACACGGCGATCGTCGGCGGCGTCAACGCGCTCCTCTCGCCCTTCGCCTTCATCGGCTTCAGCCGTGCGACGATGCTGTCGCCGACCGGGCTCTGCAAGGCGTTCGACTCCTCGGCGGACGGCTATGTCCGCTCCGAGGGCGCGGTGGCTTTCGTGCTCCGCCGGATGGACGTGGCGCAGGACGCCGGCGATCCGGTGCGCGGCGTCGTCGTCGGCACCGGCGTCAACTCGGACGGGCGCACCGTCGGCATGTCGATGCCCTCCTCCGAGCGGCAGGCGGCGCTCCTCAAGCACATCCGGCGGGAGCTTCAGTTCGACCCGGACGATCTCGCCTTCCTCGAATGCCACGGCACCGGCACGCCGGTGGGCGACCCGCTCGAGGCGCACGCCATCGGCGAGGTCTTCGGCCGCGGCCGCGCCCGGCCGCTGCCGATCGGCTCCGCCAAGACCAATTTCGGCCATCTCGAGCCGGCCTCCGGCCTCGTCGGCCTCCTCAAGGCGCAGATGGCGCTCGAAAAGGGCGTCTACCCGGCCTCGCTCCACGTCACGGAGCTGAACCCGAACATCGCCTTCGACGATCTCAACCTCGAAGTCGCCACCGAGCCGGTGGCGCTGGAGGCGAAGGACCGGCCCTGGCTCGCCGGCGTCAACTCCTTCGGCTTCGGCGGCGCGAACGCCCATGTGGTGATCCGCCAGCCCGAGGCGGCGGAGCTGCCGCACGGGCCGGCGGCGCCGAAGGCGCGCGCGCTCGTCGTCACCGCGTCGAGCCGCGAGGCGCTCGCCGACATGGCGTCGCGCTGGCGCGACCGGCTTTCGTCGGCCTCCGAGGCGGAAGCCGATCGTCTCGTCAACGCCGCGGCCTGGCGGCGGCAGCGCGGCCCGCACCGGCTGATCGCGCTCGGCGACGGCGCGGCCGGCATCGCCGCGGCGCTGGCGGAGGAGCCCGAAGGCGGCGCGCACGTTCTGATCGGCCAGCGGGTCGGCCGCGGCGAAAAGACCGCCTTCGTCTTCGGCGGCAACGGCTCGCAATGGGCGGGGATGGGGCTCGACCTCTACGAGGAGAACCCGGTCTTCCGCGCCGCCTTCGACGAGGTGGCGGAGCTTTTCGGCGCGAAGTCGGAGCTCGACCTCGCGGAGCTTCTGGTCTCCGACGACCTCGCGGAGCGGCTCGGCGAGAGCCGGGTGGCGCAGCCGATCCTCTTCGCGGTCCAGGTCGCGCTGGTGAAGGCGCTGGAGGCCGAGGGTCTGCGGCCCGACGCCGTCGCCGGCCATTCGGTCGGCGAGGTGGCGGCGGCCTGGGCGGCGGGCGTCCTCACGCTGAAGGACGCGGTGCACCTGATCCGCACCCGCTCCACCGCGCTTGAATTCATGCGCGGCCAGGGCGGCATGGCGGCGGTGCTGGCCGGCGAGGAGGCCGTCGAAGCCGCGCTCGCCGAGTTCGGCGACGCCTCGATCACCGTCGCGGCGGACAACTCGCCCCGGTCGTCGACCATCGCCGGGCCGGTGGAGAGCCTCAAGGAATTCGCCCGCTTCGCCCGCAAGAAGCGCATCGCGGCGAAGCTCCTCGACATCGAATACCCCTACCATTCGCCCACCATCGACCCGATCCGCGCCAAGCTGATCGAAGACCTCGCCGAGCTGCGGCCGCAGCCGGGCAAGGCGGTCTATGTCTCGTCCACCAGCGGGCGGGAGGCGCCGGGCGTGGCGCTCGACACCGAATACTGGTGGCGGAACGCCCGCCAGCCGGTCCGCTTCCGCGAGGCGGTGAGCGCGCTCGCCAAGCTCGGATGCGGCGTCTTCGTCGAGATCGCCCCGCGGCCGGTCCTCCAATCCTACGTCACCGACAGCTGCGAGGCGCTCGGATGGGGCGCCTCCGTCGTCGCCACGCTCGACCAGAACCCGCGCATCGCGCCGACCGCGCGCGCCATCGCCGCGAAGGCCGCGGCGCATGGCGCCCGGCTCGACGACCGGCGCTTCTTCGGCGCCCCGGCGCCCTATCGCGGCGGCCTCCCCGGCTACGCCTGGAAGCCAACCGAGTTCCGCGTGAAGCCGGGGCCGGAGGCGGTGGATTTCTTCGGCGGCGCGACGGAGCATCCGCTCCTCGGCTGGCGGCTCCGCCCCGGCGAGGGCGTATGGCGCAACGTGATCGACGTTGCGCTGACGCCCTGGCTCGCCGACCACAAGGTGGACGGCGCGGCGATCCTGCCCGCCGCCGCCTTCGCCGAGATGGCGCTGGCGGCCGGCGCCGCGGCGCATGGCCTCCCCGAGCTTTCCGAGTTCGAGATCCTCAGGCCGATCTCGCTCGATGACGGCGCGGTCGAGACCCGCGTCTCGCACGACCAGTCGACCGGCCAGGTGCGGATCGAAAGCCGCCGCCGCCTCGCCGGCGGCGAATGGGGGCTGAACGCCTTCGGCCTCCTTCGCAAGAACCCGGCGCCGGGCGTCGTGGCGGCGCATGAGGTGAAGGGCGCGGCGAAGCTGAACGGGCGGCAGCTTTACGGCTCGCTCGAGAGCTTCGGGCTCGGCTACGGCCCGGCCTTCCAGCGCATCAAGTCGGCGCGGGTGAACGGCGCGGCGGCCGAGGCGCGGCTCACCGAGCCCGTCGCCGCGATCGCCGCCGGCGCGCTGATGCTCGACCCGACGGCGTTCGACGGGGCGATGCACGCGATCTTCCCGCTGATCCGCCGGCTCGCCGGCGAGGCGGCGCTCCGGCCCGGCGTCGCCTTCCTGCCGGTCCGGATCGGTCGGCTCCGGCTCCATGGCGCCGGAGCCGCGCCGCGCCGCGCGGTGGTGAAGCTCGCCCGGCTGACGCCGCGGGGCGCCGAAGCCGAGATCGAGCTTTTCGCCGAGGACGGCGCGCCCGTCGCCTCCATCTCCGGCCTTCGGTTGAAGGCCGTCGCGCTCCGCGGTCCCTCGCGCGAGAGCGGGCGGGTCTGGCGGCAGGCGATGGTGCGGCTCGCCGCGGCCGACGAGTCCGCCGCGGTTCCCGCATCCTGGGAGGCGCCGGCGGCGCGGCTCTCCGCGCTCGGCCTCGCCGCCGAGACGGCGCCCGAGCCCGATGTCGGCTCGCTCCTTTCCGACGCGCTGGCGCGCCGGCTCGCCTGGGATCTCGCCCGCCGCTTCGCCGACGAGGAAGGCCGTGTGGACATCGCCGCCGCGCTCGATCTCGATCCGTCGGGCCGGCCGCTCCTCGCGCGCGCGCTGCTCGCGCTGGAGGAGGACGGGGTCTTCGCCGCCGAAGGGCTTGGCGCGGGCGTCCTCGCCGCCGAATGCCCCTATCCGCCGGTCGAGGAGCTGGTTCAGGCGCTGAGCGAAGAGGCGCCGGCCCGCGGGCCGGACCTGATGGCGCTCCTCCGCGTCGAGGCGGAGGCCCCGGAACGGCTCCGCTCCGGCCTCGCCGAGGCGAGCCCGGCCCCGAACCTCGCCGATGTCTCGCCCGCGGCGCGGGCGGTCTGGTCATCCGTCGAGGCCATCGCCGGCGATATCGCGGCGGAATGGTCGCCGACGAGGCGGCTCGAACTTCTGGTCGTCGGCGCTGCGCCGATCGGCGCGGCGCTGCGGCTCGCGCGTCTCCCCGCCGTCTCCCGGATCACGCTGACGGACCCGGACGCGCGCGTGGTGGAGACGATGGCGCAGGCGCTCGAGACGGCGCGGCGCGAGGCGCCGAAGCTCAGGCTCCTGCCCTTCGCCGAGGCCGCAGCCGCCGGCGCCGACGCGGCGATCCTCGGCGACGCGCTGCACCGCGCCGGGCGCGACGGCCTCGCCGCGCTGTCCGCCGGTCTTGCGCATGACGCGATTCTGGCGGCGGTGGAGCGGGCGCCCGACCTCGCGACCGATCTCCAGATGGGCCTTTCCGCCGCCTGGTGGGCCGGCTCGCTCGCCCCGGAGGCGCCGGTCGGCCGCCGCCAGCCGGCGGAGGACTGGCGCGCCGCCATCGAGGCCGCCCGGTTCGACGCCGTCGAGGCCGCGCCCCTTCGCGAGGAGCAGGCGGAGCTTGTCGCCTTCTTCGGCCGGGCGCGCCGGCGGCCCGCCGCGGCCTCCAGCGCCGCCGCGCCGGTGGCGATCCTCTATGGGCCGGCGGAACTCGAATCCGCCGAGGCGCTCGAAGCGGCCTTCGCCGCAGTCGGCCGGCCGGTGCGGATTCTCCCGGCCGAGGGCGCCGTCGCCTTCGCGCCGGACGAGGAGGCCGTGCTGCTCGCCGGGCTGATGGACGACGAGGCGGATGACCTCGCGCGCGCCTCCGGCCGGATCGCGGCGGTTCATTCCATCCTGGCGATGTCGAAGCCGGCGCGGCTCTGGCTGCCGACGCGCGGCGGGCGCCCGGCCGCCGCCGGCGCTGAGGGGGCGCGCCGCCCGGCCGAGGCGGCGCTCCACGGCCTCGCCCGCGTGCTGAACAACGAGCCCGGCATGCCGGAGCTTCGCACCGTCGATTTCGACCCGGATTTCGACGGCGAGCGTCTCATCGAGGCGCTCGCCGCCGAGATCGCCGCGCCCTCCGAGGAGCGCGAGATTCTGATCGACGAGGCCGGCCGCGCCGCGCCGCGGATCGAGGGCGCGCCGGGCCTGCTCGCCCGCGCGGCCGACGCCGAGGCCGGCGCCGAGGCGATGCGCCGGCTGGAGATCGGCCGCGAGGGCCATTTCGACTCGCTCCGCTGGGCCCCGGCCACCCGCCGCGCGCCGAGGCCGGACGAGGTGGAGATCGAGATCCGCGCCGCCGGCCTCAACTTCCGCGACGTGATGTGGGCGCAGGGCCTCCTCCCCGACGAGGCGCTGGAGGAAGGCTTCGCCGGCGCCACGCTCGGCATGGAATGCGCCGGCGTCGTCTCCCGCGCGGGGGCCGCCTCGGGCCGCAAGGTCGGCGAGGCGGTGATCGCCTTCGGCCCGGCCTGCTTCGCCACGCACACCACCATCCCGGCCCGCGCCACCGCGTCGCTTCCGGCCGGCACCGAGTTCGAGACCGCGGCGGCCGCGCCGACGATCTTCGTCACCGCGCAATACGCGCTGGTCGAGCTCGCCCGGCTCCGCGCCGGCGAGACGGTGTTGATTCATGGCGGCGCCGGCGGCGTCGGCCTCGCGGCGATCCAGATCGCCCGGCGGATCGGCGCGCGCGTGCTCGCCACCGCCGGCTCCCCGGCGAAGCGCCGGCTCCTCTCCGCCCTCGGCGCCGAGGCGGTGTTCGACAGCCGCAGCCTCACCTTCGCCGACGGCGTGATGGCGGCGACCGGCGGCGAGGGCGTCGACGTCGCGCTCAACTCGCTGGCGGGCGAGGCGATGGAGCGGACGCTCGGCTGCCTCAAGGCCTTCGGCCGCTTCGTCGAGCTCGGCAAGCGCGACTATTACGGCAACACGCCGCTCGGCCTCCGGCCGTTCCGGCGCAACCTCTCCTATTTCGGCGTGGACGCGGACCAGCTCCTCTCCGCCCGGCCCGACATCGCCGACCGGCTGATGCGGGACCTCGCGGAAGGCTTCGAATCCGGCGCCTGCTCGCCGCCGCCGGTTCAGGATTTCGAGGCGGACGAGGCGGTCGACGCGTTCCGGCTGATGCAGAAGTCCGGCCATATCGGCAAGATCGTGATCCGCCCGCCCGCGGCGCCCGCAACGCCCGTCGCGCCGGCCGCGCCGATCGGCGAGGGCGCCTGGCTCGTGGTCGGCGGCACCGGCGGCTTCGGCCTCGAGACCGCCGCCTGGCTCGCCGGCAAGGGTGTCCGCACGCTCTTCCTCGCCTCCCGCTCCGGCCTGCCGCCGAAGGAAGGCAAGGGCGCGCTGGCGCAGATCAGGAAGACCGGCGCGAACGTGGTGACGGTCGCCGCCGACGCGGCGGACCCGAAGGCGGTCGAGGGGCTGATGGCCGAGATCGCCGCCTCCGGCGTGCCGCTCAAGGGTGTCATCCACTCCGCCATGGTGCTCGACGACGCCATGTTCGAGACGCTGGACCCGGCCCGGATCGAGGCCGTGATGCGCCCGAAGATCGCCGGCGCGGCCCTCCTCGACCGGGCGACGCGGGGCATGGGGCTCGACCACTTCATCACCTATTCCTCGGTGACGACGCTCTTCGGCAATCCGGGCCAGGCGCCCTATGTCGCCGCCAACGCCTATCTCGAAAGCCTGATGGCGGCGCGGCGGGAGGCGGGCGAGCCCGGCCTCGCCGTCGGCTGGGGGCCGATCGCCGATGTCGGCGTGCTGGCGCGCGACGAGGCGGTGCGGGATTTCCTCGCCCGGCGCATGGGCGGCACGCTGCTGACCGCGGCTGAGGCGCTCGACGGGCTCGACAAGGTGCTCGCCGCCGGCGCGCCCGAGGCCGCGATCACCTTCGCGCCGCTCCGCTGGGGCATGCTGGCGGGCGATCTGCCGCTGCTCTCGACGCCGCTCTTCGACCGGATCGAGACGGCGCGGGAGGCCGGCGGCGCCGGCGAGGGGGCGATTGACCTCGCGGCGATGATCGAGGGCCTCGACGACGCCGCGGCGCTGAAGGCGATCATCGAGTTCCTCGCCACCGAGACGGGCCGCATCCTGCGCCAACCGCCGGGCGAGCTCGATCCGCGGCGGCCGCTCACCGAGATGGGCTTCGACAGCCTGATGGCGGTCGATCTGAAGATGGCGGTGGAGGAGCGCGTCGGCGCCGCCCTGCCGCTGATGTCGCTCTCCGAGGGGGTCGGCCTCGCCGATCTCGCGCGGAAGCTTCTCGACGAGGCGCGCGGCCGGGCCGGCGGCGCGGCAGGCGAGGGCGAGGCGGCGGTCGGCGCGGTCGTGGCGCAGCACGTCGGCGCGCGGCTCGACGAGAGCGATCGCAAGGTGGTCGAACGGCTCGCCCGCGAGGCGGAGAGCCTGAAGCAGTGAGGGCGGCATGACGGCGGCGGAGCGGGACCGGAACGCGCTGGTCGACCGGTTGCGGAAAGTGCGCGAGGCGCGTGGCCGCGGCGCGCGGCCGGCCCCGGCTCCGGCGCGGACGACGGGCCCGATCCGCGCGTTCGACTTCGCCACCCTGCCGGTCTTTGAGCAGATGCGTTTCCAGGAGGCGGTGGGAAAGACGCTGGGCGTCGGCACGCCGTTCTTCCGTCAGGTCGATTCGCGCGACGGCGCGAAGGTGATGATCGAGGGCGCGGAGCGGATCAACTTCGCCTCCTACGACTATCTCGGCCTCGGCTCGCACCCGGATGTGCGCGCCGCGGCGGCGAAGGCGGCCGAGGAATGGGGCGTTTCCGCCAATGCCTCCCGTCTCGTCGGCGGCGAGCGGCCCTATCACCGCGCGCTGGAGACGGCGCTGGCCGAGGCCTATGGCGTCGAGGATGCGGTGGCGATGGTCTCGGGCCACGCCACCAACGTGACGACCATCGGCGCCCTGATCGGGCCGAAGGACCTGGTCCTGATGGACCAGCTCATCCACAATTCGATCTCCGAGGGCGCCCGGCTCTCCGGCGCGGCCCGGCTGACCTTCCCGCACAACGACTGGGAATGGGTGGACGAGACGCTCTCGCGCGTGCGCGGCCGCTACGAGCGGGTGCTGATCGCGGTCGAGGGCCTCTATTCGATGGACGGGGACTTCCCGGACCTCAACCGCTTCGTCGAGATCAAGGCCCGGCACGACGCCTGGCTGATGGTGGACGAGGCGCACGCCTTCGGCGTTCTCGGCGAGACCGGCAAGGGCATCGCCGAGCTTCAGGGCGTCGACCCGCGCGCGGTCGAGATCTGGATGGGCACGCTCTCGAAGACGCTGGCGGCCTGCGGCGGCTACATCTGCGGCTCCGAGGCGCTGGTGATGTACCTGAAGCACAAGGCGCCCGGTTTCGTCTTCTCGGTCGGCATCCCGGCCCCGGTGGCGGCGGCGGCGACGGCCGCGCTGGCGGCGATGAAGGCGGAGCCCTGGCGCGTGGCGAAGCTTCGCGAGAACGGCCTCCATTTCCGCGACGCGGCGGCGGCTGCCGGACTGAATGTCGGCCTCTCCGAGGGCTATGCGGTGACGCCGGTCATCATCGGCGACAGCCCGCGCGCCGTGGTGGCGGCGGACATGCTCTACAAGCGCGGCGTCAACGCGCTGCCGATCATCTTCCCCGCCGTGCCGGAGCGGGAGGCGCGGATCCGCTTCTTCCTCACCGCCGACCACACGGCGGAGGAGATCGACCGCGCCGTAGCGGAGACCGCCGAAGTGGTGCGCTCGCTCGAAGGCGTGGACCTTTTCGCCAGCCTGCGCGGCTAAGAAGCCCGCCCTATCCACCCGTTCCGCCCGGGCGACCAGCCCGGGCCGCGCCCGACCCTCCCCCCGGGAGGGCGCGTTGGCGATGTCAGTCGCCGTTCAGCCGTCGTCCGGGGCTTTGGGGATAAACCGCCGACCACACGCGGATCGCGCGCCCACCCAGGCTCGGGCGCGGCCCTCGTCGCCTAGAGTGGTATTCGATATTTCGAATGTAATATTGTTAACAGATAGATAGCCACGGATTCAACCTTGAATCCGCCGCTCATCCATCCCCGATCCGCGCCGCATAGCGTCGCTCGAACCAGTCCGACAGCCGCGGCCCGAGCAGGTTGCCGCCGAACACCATCAGCGCGAAGGGGATCGGGAAGACGATGGCGCTCCGCCGCCTCTCCAGCCCCCTGCGGATGATCCGCGCGGCCCTTTCGGCCGGGATCTCGAACGGTTTCGGCCCGTGGTGCTTCGCCGACATCGGCGAGGTGACGAAGCCCGGAATGATCACCGAAACCGCCACGCCTTTCGCCCGGAGCCCGGAGCGGAGCGCCTGCGCATAGGCCCGCACCCCCGCCTTCGCCGCGCTGTAGGAGACGAGGTCGGCCGAGGGCCGGAGCGCCGAGATCGAGGAGACGAGGCCGATCCGCCCCGCGCCCCGCGCGATCATCGCTGGCAGGAGCGGCTCGACCGTGTTCACCGCGCCGATCAGGTTCGTCTCGATCACCGCCCGCGCCTGCCCCTCGGGTTCCGGCAGCCCGCCCTTCGCCACCCCCGCATTGGCGAGGACGAGATCGACCGGCGCGGCGGCGTCATAGGCGCGGAGCGCGGCGCGAAGCCCCGCCGCGTCGGTCACGTCGAGCGCGGCGATCGTCACCTCGGCGCCCTTGGCGCGGGCGGCGGCGGCGACCGCTTCGAGCTGATCGGCCCGGCGCGCGATCAGCAGCATCGAGACGCCGGGCGCGGCGAACTCGGCGGCGAGCGCGGCCCCGATGCCGGAGGAGGCGCCGGTGAGGACGAGACGACCGATCATGCCTCTTCCTCGCGCGGCCAGGGCGGCGGCGCCAGCATCTTCTCGGCCATCGCCGCCGCGCCGGGCCGCGCCCCTTCGCCGTCGAACCCGCCGAGGACGTGGATCGCGGCGGCGAGCGCCCGGGTGAACAGGTCGAGCCGCGCCGGATCGGGCGGCGCCGCGCTGCGCCAGAAAGCGTCAAGTTCGCCTTGAAAGGTCAGCCCTTCGAGATCGTAGATCGCGGTCCCGAGCGCGAGCGTCGGCGCGCCGGCCCGGAGCGCCGAGAGGCCGACCGTGGAGTTCGCCACCACAACGCCCGCGGCGCGGCCCAGCATCGCGTCGAGATCGCCGCCATCGAGGAAGACGACCCGCTCCGCGACGCCCGCCTCCGCGGCGAGCGCGGCGGCCCGCCGGTCCCACCGCGCCCAGCCGTGGTCGAGCGGGTGGACCTTCACCGCCAGGGCCGCATTCGCCGGCGCATGGGCGGCGAAGGACCGGATCACCCGCGCCAGCATCCCGCCGACCCCGCCGGGCGGGGCGTGGAGCCGCATCTGGAAATCGGTGTCGAGCTGAAGCGGGTGGAGATAGAGCGGCCCCGCCGCGGCGGCGAGCCGCGCCTCTGCGGCCCGGAGCGCGGCGCGGCGAGCGCCCCGACGGAGCCCCTTGTTCCAGACCCAACCGGCCCATTCGGCGACCGGATGGTCGAGCGAGTGCCGCCGATAATGCGGATAGAGCGTCCAGGAGAGCGCGAGGTTCGCGAGGTTGAAGCCGACATCCATCGCCGCATAGGCGGCGAAGCTGGTGCGGAACCGGGGCGCGGGGACAGGCGGCGCGCCCTCCGCCAACCGGTCGATCGCCGCCCAGTCCCGCGGGAACCGGGTCCGTCCGCCGGTTCCGTCCGGCTCGACCGTGAGGAAGCCCGGCCGGAGATAGCCCTGCTCCACGACATGCACCCTGAGGCCGTGGCTGCGGCCGAGCCGCGCCGCCTCGTCATGCCAGAACCGGCCGTCGCCCAGCATCACGAGATCGGTGATCCGCTCCTGCGCCAGCAGGGCGCGGAGCCAGAAGCCCCAGGCCTCCGGCGCGCCGCGATAGCGGATCGCGCCCGGGCCGCGATGGAAGAGCGCGTCGCCCGGGCAGAGGATCGCCCGCCGCGTCTCGGCTCCGCGGGCGCGCAGCGCCGCCGCCAGATCGCTGAAGAAGAAAGAGAACGGGCCTTGCAGCAGCAGAAAGCGCCTCGCCTCGCCCTTCGCCTCGCCGATGCCGCCCGTCGCCATGGGCGGGACGCATTTCATGGAACCGGAACCGGGGCAAGGCGGGCGGCTTGCCCCGCCCCGGCGGACATGCGAGAGCCGGCCCCGGGGACGGGGCGAGAGCGCGATCGGGGCCGCAAGGGTGACGGAACGCAAGAACTTCCTGTTCCTGCAGGGGCACCATTCGCCCTTCTGGCTCGAACTGGGCGACGCGCTGAAGGCGGAGGGCCACGGCGTCCTCAAGGTCCGCGTCTCGGGGCAGGACATCCTCTACTGGCCGCGCCGCGGGGCGCGCTGGCATCGCGGAACGCTGGCCGAATGGCGGCCCTGGGTCGAGCGGCTGATGCGCGAGGAGGGGATCACCGACGCGCTCTACTACGCCGACCGGCACCCCTGGAATGTCGCCTCGCTGGAGGCGGCGAAGGCGGCCGGGGTGCGGGCCTGGACCATCGAGTTCGGCTATCTCCGACCTCACTGGCTGACGCTGGAGCCGGAGGCGATGGGGGCCCATTCGCGGTTCCCGAAAGACCCCGAAGTCATCCGTCGCCTCGGCGCGCCGGGCGAGCCGGACCCGACTCGGGACGAGGCGAGATACCCGAACGGCTTCCTGCATGAGGCGCTTGCCGATATCGGCCTCTTCGCCTCTACAATCGCCTTCTGGGGTCTTTTCCCCCATTACCGCCTGGACCTGCCCTACTCGGTCGTCACCCATTACGCGCACTGGATCTGGACGCTGATGCGCGAGCGGGGCGACGAGCGGCGGGCGCGGGAGGTGCAGGGGCGCTGTGTGGCGGAGGGGGCGGACTACACCCTCCTCGCCATGCAACTCGCGCAGGACTACCAGATCCGCGCCTCCTCCCCCTATGACGACTACGCCGACATGATCGCCGAGGTGCTGGATTCGATGGCCCGCGCCGCCCCGGCCTCGCGTCGGCTGGTGGTGAAGATGCACCCGCTCGACAGCGACTGGCGCGGCTGGCGGAAGCTGGCGCCGGCGATGGCGCGGGAACGGGGCCTCGGCGACCGGGTGGACCTGATCCGCGGCGGCGACCTCGGCGCGCTGATCCGCCATTCGAAGGGCGCGGTGATGGTGAATTCCACCGTCGGCCTGCATTGCCTCCGCGAAGGCGTGCCGGTGATCGCGCTCGGCGAGGCGGTCTACGACATTCCCGGCCTCACTCACCAGGGAACGCTCGACGCGTTCTGGACCGCGCCGGAGCCGGTGGACCGCGGGCTTGTCGCCTGTTTCGAGCGGGCGCTGGCGCGGGAGATCCAGATTCGCGGCTCCTTCTTCCACAAGGAAGGCCGTCGCCGGGCCGTGGCGGAGGCGGTGGACCGGCTGACCCGCCGGCCGTTTCCCGAGTGGGCGCACTAGACAGGGCGGGAAAGCACGCCTTGTGTGCTGCAATGCACAATGGTCGCGGCTGAACTGATGGCTCATCGCGCTTCTCGTGTGGCGCGGAGGGCGCTCAGGGTCAGGCGGTGCAAGGCGGAATATTTCGCGATAACAGCGCCTAAGCGATTGGAAACATGAGTCGTATCCGGCGCGGCGAGACGCTTGGGCCCGATGATCGGCGCGTTTTCGCGGTACTCAAGTGTTACGCCCGGGATGCTCGCCCAGGCCCCTCGTCTGGGCCAGGCTCCAAAAAACTTGTTTGCAGTTGCGAAGAATTTTTGGCTTACTCTACTGAGTGACGGTCCTCCGTGTGTCTGTCTGTGCTTGCGGGAGCCAGGTGAAATGAACTCTAATTTTGTATATAGAATGCTTTTACTGGCTTTGTTTGCGTTCGCGATCGCCGCTTACCGGACTCATGCGGCGACAGGACAAGAGTATATCGCAGCGCAATATGAATTGTGCGTCGCCGCAATTTCCTCGCTTCTCAACGGACTGGGCCTGGCGGGCTGAGGCGGCCCGTAGGCCGCCGCTCCACTTTGGGTTGAGTGCTGCGCGCGGCGCTACTTGACGTAGGCGGGAAGCCAGAGCGTCAGCCACGGCAAGCCGACCAGAATCGCGAGCCGGAAGAGGTCCGCCACCCAGAACGGCGTCACGCCACGGAAGATCGTCCCGGTCCGGACATCCGGCAGCACGCCCCGCAGCACGAAGACGTTGAGCCCGACCGGCGGGGTGATGAGGCTGATCTCCGTCACCACCACCACGATGATGCCGAACCAGACCGGGTCGTAGCCGAGCTCCATCACCAGCGGGAAGAAGATCGGCACCGTCAGGAGCACCATCGACATGCTCTCGAACACGGTGCCGAGCGCGACGTAGATCGCGAGGATCGCCAGGATCACGACCCAGGGCGTCTCCCGGAACTGCCCTGCGAGTTCGAGGAGCGCGGGCGGGAAGTCGGTCAGGTTGATGAAGTTTGCGAAGACGAGCGCGCCGATGAGCACGGTGAAGAGCATCGCCGTGGTCGTCGCGCTTTCGAGCAGGATGTCGAAGAGCGAGCGGAGGGTGAGCGCCTTGCGCTGGATCGCGAAGAAGAAGGCGCCGGCCGCGCCGATCCCCGCCGCTTCGGTCGGCGAGAAGACGCCGCCATAGATCCCGCCCATGACGAGCGCGAAGAGCATCAGGACGCCCCAGACCCGCCGGAGCGCGGCGATCCGCGCCGCGCCGTCCATCCGCTCGCCGGCCGGACCGGCCTCGGGCCGGCGCCAGGTCGTGTAGCGGACCGCCGCCAGATAGAAGAGCACCGCGACCACGCCGGGCACGACGCCGGCGGCGAAGAGCTTTCCGATGCTCGTCTGGGTGAGGATGCCGTAGATGACGAGTACGACCGAGGGCGGGATCAGGATGCCGAGTGTGCCGCCGGCCGCGATCGAACCCGAGGCGAGCCCGTCGTCATAGCCGTAGCGGCGCATCGACGGCATCGCGACCTTGGCCATCGTCGCCGCCGTGGCGAGCGAGGAGCCGCAGATCGCCGAAAAGCCGCCGCAGGCGACCACGGTCGCCATCGCCAGCCCGCCCTTGCGGTGGCCGAGAAAGGCGTTCGAGGCGTCGTAAAGCTCCTCCGCCAGCTTGGCGCGGGCGACGAAGTTGCCCATCAGCACGAAGAGCGGAACGACCGAGAGCTCATAGGAGATCGCCGCGTCGAAGGCGGTCTGTCCCACATTGGCGAGGGCGCCGCGCATCGAGCCGACCCAGGCCATCCCGGCGAAGCCGGTCATGAGCATGGCGAAGGCGATGGGAACCCGGAGAAAGGCGAGCGCCAGCAGCGCCGCGAGGCCGACCAGCGCTTCGATCACGGCCGCACCGCCCCGTGCGCAAGCCAGGCCCAGGCGGCGGCAAGCGCGGCCACGGCCGCCACCGCCGAGAGCGCCGCCATGCCGGCCGAGAACGGCCAGAGCGGCAGCCAGAGCGCCTCCGTCACCTCGGTGTAGCGGGCCTGGTCGGAGGCGCGGATCGCGAGGCGCCAGGCGAGGAACGCCATCGCGCCCGCCGTCACGAGATTCACCACGACGCCCTGGAGCCGGCGGAGCGCCGGCGGCGTCACATGGTCGAGCAGGTCGACGGTGACATGCTCCTCCCGCAGGTTCACGAGGGGGAGCGCGCAGAAGATGATGCCCGGCATGCCGAGCGAGACGAGCTCATAGGCGGCCGGCAGCGGTGCCGAGAGGAAATAGCGGCCGACCACGTCCGCAAAGGTGACGACCATCATTGCGAAGAGCATCAGGCAGGCGACCAGCGCGAGCGCCCGCGCCGGCCGAAGCGCGGCAGGAAGGGCGGCGCCGGGCGCCGCCCCCGATGTCATACCTTCCACTCAGTTCGTCCCGGCCGCGGCCTTCGCGGCCTCTTCCTTGAAGTAGGCGTACATCGCCTTGCCGTCGGCCCCGGCCGACGCGGCGAGCTCGTAATACTTCTCGAGGAAGACCGCGTTCAGCCTCTCGATCTCGGCGATGAGCTCGGCGGGCGCCGTCACGATCTTGTTGCCCGCTGCCAATGCCTGCTCCCGCCCGACGGCGTTGATCTTGTCCCAGCCCGCGCCGGCGAGCTTCGCGAAGGCCTCGCCGGAGAACTTGTCGATCACGGCCTTGTCCTCGGCCGAGAGGCCGTCATAGACCTCCTGGTTCATCACCAGGAAGTGGGACGAGGAGTAGAGCCCGCCCGGCACCTCGGTCGAGAAGGGGACGAGCGCCGTCAGGTTGAAGCTGCCGATCGATTCCCAGGGGAAGGTGATGCCGTCGGCCACGCCGGTCGAAAGGATCTCGTAGCTCTTCGGCGCCGGCTGCTGGATCGAGACGCCGCCCCATGCCTCCACGATCGCTTGCGGAACCGGCCCGCCGGTCCGCATCTTCTGGCCCGCCATGTCGGCCGGCGCGAGGATGTTCTTCTTCGAGTGGTGGATCTGGCCCGGGCCGTGCGTGTTCATGCCGATGAGATGGGTGCCCTCGTAATAGCCCTTGTCGGCGAGGAACTTCTCATGCGTGCGCTGGAGCGCGATCGAGGTCGCCACGGCGCTGTCGCCGAGCAGCGGAAGCTCCGCGAACTGGTAGGCCGCGAAGCGCTGCGGCGCATAGCCGTGCACGGTGAAGGCGACGTCGGCCTGCCCGGTGCGGACCGCGTCGAGATGCGCCGGCGGCGAGGCGACGGGCTTCGGCAGGCGCTTGAACGTGATCTTGCCGCCGCTTTCCTTCTCGATCGCCTCCATCCACGGAATGTAGATCGCTTCGTTGACCGGGTGGGTCCACGGCAGCCACGAGGAATAGGTGAGCTCCACATCGGCCTTCGCGGTGGACGCGGCGAAGGCGAGCGCCGCCACGCCGAAGGCGGCGCGCGTGATCATGTTCATTTGTAACCTCCTGTCGCTGAGCCGGCGCTCCCCCGCGCCTGGCCGCATTGCCCCAAGTCTTACGCTCTGCGGCGCGCGTGACAACGGGGTTTCGATTCAGGCGGCCTCGACGAGGCTGACCTCGAACACGGCGCCGCCGCCGCGGGCGGCGCGGCGCCTGATTTCTGCGCGCGCCTCGAAGTGAGAGAGCGCGGCTTCGATCATTCCCTCGCACATTTCGGCGACCGGCTGGTCGGAGCCGTAGCGGATCAGGAGCCGATCCGGCGCGACCCGGACGCAGCAGAGCTGCGGCGGCTTTGCGCTCGGATAGAGCGCGCGAAGTTCCTGATGAACATGGCGTTCGATGTGTTCGAGGTAGTCGAGCGCCTCGAGGTCCGCCGGCACGAAATCGGGGTAGAGCCGCACGAACCGCTCGAAGAGGCGCCGTCCGAAGGCGCGGAGAAGCTCGGGCGGCTTCTCCCCGGCAAGGTCCGCCAGGCGGTTCAGACGCTCCGCCAGCACGCCGGGGCCCTCCTCGCCGAAGCGCGCCGCGCTCTCCGGGCCGGCGACATCGTGCGCGAATTCGCGCAACTCACTCCAAATCAGAGCCAACATGAACGCCTCTCCCTCAACGCATCCCCCGTTCGCGGCCATATTTGTGGAGAGCGCGGCCGCGCCGAGAGCCGAATTACACGTCAGATCGTCAGCTTTGCGCCTGTTCGATCAGTTCCGCCATCGTCACGATCACCCGCGCCTGCCGCGAGGAGGCGAGGTCGATCAGCTTGCCGTCGAGCGCCGCGGCGCCCTGGCCCTTCGCCTCCGCCTCGGCCATCGCCGCGAGGATCCGCCGCGCCTGCTCGACCTTGGCCGGCGCCGGCGTGAAGACCTCGTTGGCGAGCGCGACCTGGCTCGGGTGGATCGCCCACTTCCCGACGCAGCCGAGCGTGGCGGAGCGCTTCGCCTGGGCGGTGTAGCCGGCGACGTCCTTGAAGTCGCCGAACGGGCCGTCGACCGGCAGGAGGCCGAAGCGCCGGCAGGCCGCGACCATGCGGACGATCGGGTAGTGCCAGGGGTCCGCCATCGAGACGGAGCGCGCCTCGTCGTTGGCGAGCATGTAGTATTCGTCCTGCGTGCCGCCGATGCCGGTGACGGCCATGCCCATCGAGGCGGCGTAGTCGGCGACGCCGAAGCTCATCGACTGCATGCGCGGGCTCGCGGCGGCGATCTCGTCGACGTTCTGCGCGCCCTGCGCCGTCTCGATGATGACCTCGAAGCCGATCCGCTTCTCCTTCTTCGAGGCGGCTTCGGCGGCGGTGACAAGGGCGTCGGCGGCGTAGATGTCTCCGGCGTTGCCGGCCTTCGGGATCATCACGAGATCGAGCCGGCCGTTGGTGCGCTCGATCACCTGCGTCAGGTCGTGGTGCCACCATTCGGTGTCGAGCCCGTTGATCCGGACGGAGAGCGTCTTCGTCCCCCAGTCGAGCGTGTTGATCGCCTCGATGATCTTCTCGCGCGCGGCTGGCTTGTCGGCGGGCGCGACCGAATCCTCGAGGTCGAGATTCACCACATCCGCCGCCGAGGCCGCCATCTTCGGAAAAAGCTCCGGCCGCGAGCCCGGGCCGAATAGCTGGCAGCGGTTGGGGCGGGCGGGTCCGGCGGGCTGGACGGCGAAACTCATATGGGCCGAATCTCCGGGCAAGATCATGTCGCGGGCAGGCAACGGAGCGTTAGGATGTTGCGGCGCCGCGAGTCAAACGCCTTAGCGTCGCGCGGGCGGGCGACCAACCCGCTCTTGGCGGGGCTTTGCCGGCGGCGTTAGGGTGCCTCGGGGGAAGGAGGCCGCCGATGTCCCATGTGTTTCCGCGCCACACCAAGCAGAACCCGCCCGTCGCCGTGGGCGGCGAGGGATGCTGGCTGATCGATTCGTCGGGCAAGCGCTATCTCGACGGGTCGGGCGGCGCCGCCGTCTCCTGCCTCGGCCACGGCGACCGCGAGATCGCCGAGGCGATCAAGGCGCAGGTCGACAAGCTCGCCTTCGCGCATACGGGCTTCTTCACCTCGGAGCCGGCGGAGGCGCTGGCGGATCTTCTCGTCGCCAACGCGCCGGAAGGGATCGAGCGGGTCTATTTCGTCTCCGGCGGATCGGAGGCGACCGAGGCGGCGATCAAGCTCGCCCGCCAGTACTTCGTCGAGATCGGCCAGCCCCAGCGCGGCAAGCTCATCGCGCGGAAGCAAAGCTATCACGGCAACACGATCGGGGCGCTTTCGGCCGGCGGCAACGAGTGGCGGCGGCAGCAATATGCGCCCCTCCTGCTCGACGTCTCCCATATCGACCCCTGCTTCGATTATCGCTGGCGGCATGAGGGCGAGAGCCCGGAGCAATACGGCCGCCGCGCCGCCGATGCGCTGGAGGCGGAGATCCTCCGCCTCGGCCCCGACAGCGTGATGGCCTTCATGGCCGAGCCGGTCGTCGGAGCAACCCTTGGCGCGGCCCCGCCGGCGCCAGGATATTTCAAGCGGATCAGGGAGATATGCGATCGTTACGGCGTGCTCCTGATCCTCGACGAGGTGATGTGCGGCATGGGCCGGACCGGCACGCTCTTCGCCTGCGAGCAGGACGGCGTTCGCCCGGACATCCTCTGCATCGCCAAGGGCCTAGGCGCCGGCTACCAGCCGATCGGGGCGATGCTCTGCTCGGGCGAGATCTACGACGCGATCTCCCGCGGCACCGGCTTTTTCCAGCACGGGCACACCTATATCGGCCATCCGGTGGCGACCGCGGCGGGGCTCGCCGTCGTCTCGGCGCTGCTTGATCGCGGCCTTGTGCCCCGCGCGATGAAGATGGGCGCGTCGCTCGGCGCGAAGCTGGAGGCGCGGCTCGGGCAGCACCCGCATGTCGGCGATCTCCGCGGCCGGGGCCTCTTCCGCGGCGTCGAGCTGGTCGAGGACCGGGAGACGAAAACGCCCTTCGACCCCTCCCGCCGGGTGGCGGCGAAACTGAAGTCCGCCGCCTTCGAGGCGGGGCTGATCTGCTATCCGATGGCGGGCACGATCGACGGGCGGAGCGGCGACCACGTCCTGCTCGCGCCGCCCTTCATCATCTCGGATGACGAGCTCGATATCCTGGTGGATCGGCTCGCCGGGGCGGTCGAAGCTGCAATCGCAGGCTGATTCTGGAGGTTGCCACGAGATAACTTGGCCTTTAACGTTCTGTGCAGACGGGGCGGGTCTCACCCCCCGGCCCCTCGCCCTTCCCAGGGCGTAATCGGAAACGAAACGGGGAGAACGCAATGAAGTTCACGAGAATCGCGGCCGCTGCCGCCGCCCTCGCCGGTATTTCCGCCGGCGGCCTCCACGCGGAGGAGCGCTTCATCACCATCGGAACCGGCGGCCAGACCGGCGTCTACTACGTCGTCGGCCAGTCGATCTGCCGGCTGGTGAACCGCGGCACCGCGGAGCACAACCTGAAATGCACCGCGCCCTCGACGGGCGGCTCCATCGCCAACATCAACGCCATCAAGGCGGGCGACATGGACATGGGCGTCGCCCAGTCCGACTGGCAGTTCCACGCCTTCAACGGCTCGAAGGACTTCTCGGGCGACAACAAGTTCGACAAGCTCCGCGCCGTCTTCTCGGTGCATCCGGAGCCCTTCACCGTGGTCGCCCGCGCCGACAGCGGCGTGAATACCTTTGACGACCTGAAGGGCAAGCGAGTGAACGTCGGCAACCCCGGCTCCGGCCAGCGGGCGACGATGGAGGTCGTGCTCGAGGCGCTGGGCTGGAAGATGGAGGACTTCGCGCTCGCCTCCGAACTGAAGCCGGCCGAGCAGGCCGCGGCGCTTGGCGACAACAACGTCGACGCCATCATCTATACGGTCGGCCATCCGAACGGCTCGATCCAGGAAGCCACCTCGACGACGCCGTCGAAGCTCATTCCGGTGGTCGGCGCGGGCATCGACAAGCTGGTCGCCGACAACCCGTTCTACTCGAAGGCGACGATCCCCGGCGGCATGTACGCCGGCACCGACGGCGACGTGGAGACCTTCGGCGTCCGCGCCACCTTCGTCACCTCGTCCGACGTGCCGGACGATGTGGTCTATACGGTCGTGAAGGCGGTCTTCGACAATTTCGAGCGGTTCAAGGGCCTCCACCCGGCCTTCGCGAACCTGACCGAGAAGGAGATGATCTCCGCCGGCCTCTCCGCGCCGCTCCATCCGGGCGCCGAGAAGTATTACAAGGAACGCGGCTGGATGTGACCCGCGACTGAATGCGCGCCGGGCCCCCTGCGGGCCCGGCGACGAGACGACCCGGCGAACAACGCCGGGCGCGAAGCCGACAGGAGATAGCCATGAGCGACCAGGGGCAGGGCGGCGGCCTGAGCCAGGCGGAACTCGACGAACTCGTCGCAGCTTCCGACACCGGCGGAAGAAGCCCTAGCGGGGCCACCGGAACCTTCCTCCTCCTTGTGGCGCTGGCCTGGTCGCTGTTCCAACTCTGGATCGCCTCGCCGCTGCCGTTTCTCTTCAATTTCGGCATCTTCAACGACACCGACGCGCGGAGCTTCCACCTCGCCTTCGCGCTCTTTCTCGCCTTCGCCGCCTATCCCGCGGCGCGGACCCCGGCGCAACTGGCGCTTGGCGTTATCGTGCCGGCCGCGCTCGCGGCGTTCTTCATGATCGGCGCCAAGACCGGAACCGCGATCTGGTGGATTCCGATCCCGGCCGCGGCAATCATCGCGGCGGTTCTGCTCGGCTCGCCGAAGGACAGGGTTCCGCTCTGGGAATGGGCGCTCGCCATCGCCGGCGCGGCCACGGCGATCTACCTCTTCGTCTTCTACAACGAGATCTCGAAGCGCGTCGGCGCGCCGATCGGGCAGGACTTCGTGGCCGCGGTGATCGGCCTCCTGATCCTGCTCGAGGCGACCAGGCGCGCCCTCGGCCCGGCGCTGATGGTGGTGGCGACGGTGTTCCTCGCCTACACTTTCCTCGGGCCCTGGATGCCAGGGATCATCGCGCATAAGGGCAACTCGCTCTCCGAGGTGGTGAACCATCAGTGGATCACGACCGAGGGCGTCTTCGGCATCGCGCTCGGCGTCTCCACCTCGTTCGTCTTCCTCTTCGTGCTCTTCGGTTCGCTCCTCGATAAGGCGGGCGCGGGCAACTACTTCATTCAGGTGGCCTTCTCGCTGATGGGCCACCTCCGGGGCGGGCCGGCCAAGGCGGCCGTCGTCTCCTCGGCGATGACCGGCCTCATCTCCGGCTCCTCCATCGCCAACGTCGTCACCACCGGCACCTTCACCATCCCGCTGATGAAGAAGGTGGGCTTCTCATCCGAGAAGGCCGGCGCCGTCGAGGTGGCCTCCTCCGTCAACGGCCAGATCATGCCGCCGGTGATGGGCGCCGCCGCCTTCCTGATGGTCGAGTATGTCGGCATCTCCTATTTCGACGTGGTGCGCCACGCGATCCTGCCGGCCTCGATCTCCTACATCGCGCTCGTCTACATCGTGCATCTCGAGGCGATGAAGGCCGGCATGAAGGGGCTGCCGCGCTCCTATGAGCCGCCGCCGCTGCTGCGCCGGCTGGTCGGCATCGCCTTCACCGTGGCGGCGATCTGCGTCCTCTCGCTCGCGGTCTATTACGGCATGGGCTGGATCCGACCGACCTTCGGCGCCTCCGCCGGATACATCGTCTTCGCGCTGCTGACGGCGGTCTATGTCGCGCTGGTCTGGGTGGCCTCGCGGGAAGCGCCGCTGGAGATGGATGACCCGAACGCGCCGGTGACGAAGCTGCCGGTGCCGGGGCCGACGATCCGTTCCGGCCTCCACTACCTGCTGCCGGTCATCGTGCTCGTCTGGGCGCTGATGGTGGACCGGCTCTCGCCCGGCCTCTCGGCGTTCTGGGCGACGGCCTACATGATCTTCATCCTAGTCACGCAGCGGCCGCTCATGGCGATCTTCCGCGGGCAAGGGGATGTCGGCCGCTCGGTCGGGCAGGGTGTGCGGGACCTTCTCGACGGGCTCGTGGCCGGCGCGCGGAACATGATCGGCATCGGCATCGCCACGGCGACGGCCGGCATCATCGTCGGCGCGGTCAGCCAGACCGGCGTCGGCGCCTCGCTGGCGGACGTGGTGGAGACGCTTTCGGGCGGCAACATCCTCGCCATCCTTCTGCTGACAGCGGTGCTCTCGCTGATCCTCGGCATGGGGCTTCCGACGACGGCGAACTACATCGTCGTCTCCGCGCTCCTCGCCCCGGTGATCGTGACGCTCGGGCAGCAGAACGGGCTGATCGTGCCCTTGATCGCGGTGCATCTCTTCGTCTTCTACTTCGGCATCATGGCGGACGTGACGCCGCCGGTCGGCCTCGCCTCCTTCGCGGCGGCGGCGGTCTCGGGGGGCGACCCGATCCGCACCGGCGTCGTCGCCTTCGGCTATTCGATGCGGACGGCGCTGCTGCCGTTCCTCTTCATCTTCAACACCGATCTCCTGCTCATCAACGTCGACCTCGCGCACGGCATCTTCATCTTCATCGTGGCGACGGCGGCGATGCTGCTCTTCGCGGCGGCGACGCAGGGCTGGTTCCTGACGCGGAACCGCTTCTACGAAACGGCCGCGCTTCTCGTCATCGCCTTCACCTTCTTCCGGCCCGGCTTCTGGATGGACATGATCGCGCCGCCCTTCGAGGACGTGGCGCCGGCGGAGATCGAGAGGGCGGCGATGGACGCGCCGGTCGGGGCCGATCTCCGCGTCCGGGTGGACGGGCTCAACGCGGTCGGAGACCCGGTGAGCTTTGTCGCGCTCCTGCCCGTCGTCGAGGGCGCGACCGGGGCGGAGCGGCTGCAGGCGGTCGGCCTCGAATACGTCAAGAACGGCGAGGAGGTCGTGATCGACAACGTCGCCTTCGACAGCCCGGCGCAGAAGGCCGGCCTCGACTGGGACCAGAAGATCGTCCGCGTCCTCGCGCCGGTCGACCAGCCTTCCAAGTATCTGATGTACATTCCGGCGCTCATCCTGCTCGCCGGCGTGGTGCTGCTTCAGCGACGGCGGGCGAACCCGTCGGGCTCGACGGCGGCGGCCTGAGGGGAGGAAGGGCCAATGTTCAAGAACATCCTGCTGCCGGTCGATCTCGGCCACGAGGCGTCATGGTCGAAGGCGGTCGAGGTCGCGAAGGGCCTCGGCGGCAAGGTCCACGTGCTGGGCGTCGTGCCCGATTTCGGCGAGGCGATGGTCGCAGCCTATTTCCCCGCCGATTTCTCGAAGAAGGCGGCCGAGGGGCTGAAGGCCCGGCTCGACGCCTTCGCCGCCGAACACGTGGCGGGGGCGACGACCCATGTCGGCCACGGCCATGTCGCGGAGGCGATTCTCGCCGTCGCCTCGGCCGTGGGCGCGGACCTGATCGTCATGGCCTCCCACCCGCCGGACGAGCTTCGCTCGCTCTTCGTCGGCAGCCAGGCCGAACGCGTGGTGCGGCATTCGCCGATTCCGGTGCTGGTGGTGCGCTGAACCGCCTCGGCTGGCGCCGGGCGGGAGGATGGCCATAATCGGAGGGACTGTCACATCAATGGAGCCCACTCCAGTATGACCCCCTTCGCGATCGCCGGCGTGCAGATGCATGTGGCGGCGCTCCACTCCAACGTGGAGGCGATGCGCCACAGGATCGACGTGCTGATGGCGCGCTTTCCCTGGGTGCAGATGATCCTGTTCTCCGAGCTTGCGCCCTATGGCCCGCTCGACCGGTTCGCACAGCCCTATCCGAACGAGGTGGTTTCGGTCTTCCAGGAAGACGCCCGCCGCTATGGCGTCTGGCTGATCCCCGGCTCGATGTTCGAGAAGGGCGAAGACGGGAAGATCCGCAACGTCTCCTATGTCATCAACCCGGAAGGCGAGGTCGTCGCCCGCTACGCCAAGATGTTTCCGTTCCGGCCCTATGAGGCGGGGATCGAGGGCGGAACCGAGTTCTGCGTCTTCGACGTGCCGGGGGCGGGGCGGTTCGGCCTTTCGATCTGCTACGACATCTGGTTCCCGGAGACGACGCGGCAGCTCACCTCGATGGGCGTCGAGGTCCTGCTCCACCCCGTCCTCACCGGCACGACGGACCGGGACGCGGAGCTTTCCATCGCCCGCGCCACGGCGGCGCAGTTCCAGTGCTACGTCTTCGACGTGAACGGGCTCGGCGCCGGCGGGGTCGGCCGGTCGCTCGTGATCGACCCGGCGGCGCATGTGCTGCACCAGTCCGCCGGACAGGAGGACATGTTCCCCATCGAGGTCGATTTCGACCTCGTGCGCCGGCAGCGGGAGACCGGGCTGAAGGGCCTCGGCCAGGTCCTCAAGAGCTTCCGCGACCGCTCCGCCGAGTTTTCCGTCTACGACCGGACTTCCGGCGCCGACGCGTGGCTCCACACGCTCGGCCCGCTCGCGCTTCCGCAGCGCGGCTCCCGTTCCGGGGTCGACGCGCCCGATCCCCGCGCCGCGCTCGACGCGGCGCAGCCCGCCAATCCGCCACTCGCCCTGCTCAAGGGAGGGCCGGGCGGCTGAAACCCGCGCGCGGTCCGCGCGCCGCGAAGGAGAGAGACCGAGATGAACGTCCAGGCCCCGGAAGCCAGGCTCCCCTCGATAGGCGACTACTACAGCGCCGCGCAGTTGCGCGCGGACCGATGGAGCCAGTTGCGGGAGACGGCGGAGTCGCTCGCGCGGCAGGGGCCGAACGGCCGCAAGGGCCAGAAGCTCATCTCGGAGGCGGAGACGCTGCTCGCCGCGCTCGCGCCGATCGAGCGCTACTGGGCCTTTCCGGGCCACGGCGCGTTCAACCACCTGAAAAAGATGCTGGACAGCCGCGCGGTGGCGGATTTCGCCTTCGCCACGCGCCGCGTCTCCCGCGCGCTCGCCACCGGGGCCTATCGCCGCCGCCGCGTGCCGCTGACGACCGGCGATGTCGATACCGACGATCCGGCGGACGACGAGACCTCGACGCCTGAGGACCGTTCGCTCGGCCGGCCCTATTTCGAGGTGCTGATCGTCGACCGGATGACCGAGCCGCAGGAGGCGTGGCTCCGCCAGTCCCTCCTCGCGATGCGGCGCCCCGAGGACCCGTTCGTCTATGAGCCGGTGGTGGCGCCGAGCCTCGAGGATGCGCTGATCGGCATCCTCTTCAACCACAACGTTCAGGCGGTGGTGGTGCGGCCGGGCCTCAGGCTCAAATCCACTAACGAGTTGCCGATCCTCAAGGGCTATCTCGACCGGATCGGCGAGGAGGAGGATGTCGACGACCTCGAACCCTCGCATTACGGGCCCGAATGCTCCCGCCTCATCGCCAAGGTGCGGCCGGAGCTCGACGTCTACCTCGTCTCGGACCGCTCGCCCGAGGAGATCGCCGGGCTCGATCTCGGCTCATGCCGCCGCGTCTTCTACAACCAGGAAGACTTCCAGGAGCTGCACCTCAACATCCTCCGCGGCGTCGGCCGGCGCTACAAGACGCCGTTCTTCACCGCGCTGACGGAATATTCGAAGCAGCCGACCGGCGTCTTCCACGCCATGCCGATCAGCCGCGGCAAGTCGATCTCCCGCTCCCACTGGATCAAGGACATGGGAGATTTCTACGGGCCGAACATCTTCCTCGCGGAAACCTCGGCGACCTCGGGCGGGCTCGACAGCCTTCTGGAGCCGCGCGGGCCGATCAAGATGGCGCAGGAATTCGCGGCGCGCGCCTTCGGCTCGAAGCAGACCTTCTTCGCCACCAACGGCACCTCGACCTGCAACAAGATCGTCGTGCAGGCGCTGGTCAGGCCGGGCGACATCGTGCTGGTGGACCGGGACTGCCACAAGTCCCACCATTACGGGATGGTGCTGGCCGGCGCGCATGTCGTCTACACCGAGTCCTACCCGCTCCACGAATATTCCATGTACGGCGCGGTTCCGATCCACGAGATCAAGGAGAAGCTGCTGGCGCTTCGCGACGCCGGCAAGCTCGACCAGGTGCGGATGATCCTCCTCACCAACTGCACCTTCGACGGGCTGGTCTACAACGTCGAGCGGGTGATGGAGGAATGCCTCGCGATCAAGAAGGACTTGGTGTTCCTCTGGGACGAGGCCTGGTTCGCCTTCGCGCGGTTCAACCCGATCTATCGGCAGCGAACGGCGATGCACTGCGCCCAGGCGCTCCGCGAGAAGCTGAAGAGCTCCGAGCACGCCGCGGCCTGGAAGGCGCAGCAAAAGGCGCTGGAAGGGGCGGATGCCGAAACCTGGCTGAAGACCCGGCTCCTCCCGCCGCCGGATGCGCGGGTGCGGGTCTACGCCACGCAGTCGACCCACAAGACCCTGACCTCGCTGCGGCAGGGTTCGATGATCCATGTCCACGATCAGGACTTCAAGGGCGAGGCCGAGCAGGCCTTTCACGAAGCCTACATGACCCACACCTCGACCTCGCCGAACTACCAGATCATCGCCTCGCTCGATGTCGGCCGGCGGCAGGTGGAGCTCGAAGGCTTCGAGCTTGTGCAGCTCCAGATCGAGGCGGCGATGGCGATCCGCCGTGCGGTGGCGACCCATCCGCTCCTGAAGAAGTATTTCCGGATCCTCACGCCTGGCGACATGATCCCCGGCGAGCATCGCGAAAGCGGGGTCGAGCGCTATTACGACCCGGAGCAGGGCTGGGCCGACAAGTGGGACATCTGGGCCCGCGACGAGTTCGTGCTCGACCCGACGCGGGTGACGCTGCTGGTCGGCGGAACGGGCTGGGACGGCGACACGTTCAAGACCCAGATCCTGATGGACAAGCACGGCATCCAGATCAACAAGACCTCCCGCAACACCGTGCTCTTCATGACGAATATCGGCACGACGCGGTCCTCGGTCGCCTACCTGATCGAGGTGCTGGTCGGTATCGCGCGGGAACTGGACGACCTTCTCGACGACGCCTCGAAGATGGAGAAGCGCGCCTTCGAGAAGCGGGTCAGCAGCCTCATCGAGCACGTGCCGCCGCTGCCGGATTTCAGCCGCTTCCACGACGCCTTCCGCTCCGGGCCGGACACGCCTGAGGGCGACATGAGGGCGGCCTTCTTCCTCGCCTATGACGAGGAGAACTGCGACTACCTCGACCTCGACGGCTCGCTGACCGAGGCGCTGGAGGCGGGGCGGATCATCGTCTCCGCCGGCTTCATCATCCCCTATCCGCCGGGCTTTCCGATCCTGGTGCCGGGGCAGGTGGTCAGCAACGAGATCGTCGCCTTCATGAAGGCGCTCGACGTCTCGGAGATCCACGGCTACCGGCCCGATCTCGGCCTTCGCGTCTTCACTGAAGACGCGCTCAAGAACTTCCGGCACTGAACAAGAACCCAGGGAGAACATCCATGCCGAAGAAGACGCTCGGAAACATTTCTGAAATCCGTCGTTACTTCCACACCAACACCGACCCGATCTATTTCGTCTCCGCGACGAACTTCAATCTTCTCGGGCTCGATGAGTGGGTGAAGAACTTCAAGTACATCTGCTACATGGATTGCTTCGACGGACGACATCCGAACGTCTTCGTGCCGTCCGAGGCGCCGCATGACGAGTTCACCTCGATCGAGGACATCGTGAACTACCTCCTCCAGCACAAGGAGGTGATCGACCTGGTGAAGCGCCGCGGCGGCAAGCCGAAATTCTGCTTCCTGATGTTCGACGACAAGACCGAGGCGCTGGTGAAGGAGCTGGGCGGCGAGCTCTGGTTCCCGAAGTCCAAGCTCCGCACCAAGATGGACAACAAGATCGAGACGGTGCGCGTCGGCGACAAGGCGGGCGTGCCTTCGGTGCCCAACGTGCTGGCCGAGGTGAAGGACTGGAAGGGCCTGATGGCGACGGTCGAGAAGGCCGGGATCGGCACCGACCTCGTGCTCCAGTCGGCTTTCGGCGACTCGGGCCACACCACGTTCTTCATCAAGTCCGAGGCGGATTTCCGCCGGCATGAGCACGAGATCGTCGGCGAGGGCGAGATCAAGATCATGAAGCGGATCGATTGCCGCGGATCGGCGATCGAGGCCTGCGCCACCAACGAGGGCACCATCGTCGGCCCGCTGATGACGGAGCTGGTCGGCTTCAAGGAGCTGACGCCCTATCGCGGCGGCTGGTGCGGCAACGAGATCTTCTCGACCGCCTTCCCGCCGAAGACCCGCCAGAAGGCCCGCGACCTGACCTTCAAGTTCGGCGAGCAGCTCCGCAAGGAAGGCTATCGCGGCTATTTCGAGCTCGACTTCCTGATCGAGAAGAAGGGCGGGGACATCTGGCTCGGCGAGCTCAACCCGCGCATCACCGGCGCCTCGTCGATGACCAACCACGCCGCCTTCGCCCATGCGGATGCGCCGCTCTTCCTGTTCCACCTGCTCGAGTTCTCGGGCAAGCCGTTCAAGCTGGACGTGGACGAGCTGAACGCCCGCTGGGCCGATCCGGACATGATCGACAGCTGGTCGCAGATGGTGATCAAGCATACCGAGGACACGGTGGACGTCGTCACCTCGGCGCCGCAGTCGGGCATCTACCGGATGCTGCCGAACGGCCGCGTCGTCTATGACCGGTTCGACTATCACCGGCGGGCCGTGGAGAGCGAGGACGAGGCCTTCTTCCTCCGCATCCTGAAGCCGGGCGACTTCCGCTACGAGGGCGCCGATCTCGGCATCCTCGTCACCCGCGGCCGGTCCATGACCAAGAACTTCGAGCTGACCGACCGCTCGAAGAAGTGGATCCACGGAATCAAGAACGCCTTCACGGCGCGGCCGCTTCCCTCCGCCTCGGCGCTCGACGACCACGCCTTCAAGATCATGTGACGGCGGATGCGGCTCGCCTTCAGGGCCGTCGCGGAAGATGAGCCCGGCCCGAAATGGGCCGGGCTCTTCGCGGAATACTGGCCGGCCTACCGCGCCTGGTGGGGCCGGGAGGGGCTGGCGGCGCGCCCGACCTACCGGGAGGGGCGCGCCGCGCTCCGGCGGCACATGCCGGAACTCCTCGACCATTACGACCGGCTCTGCGAACTGGCGGGGGGCGGGGACTCGGCGGCGCGGTTCCTCTCCTTCCTGAAGCCGCCGGCCTATCTCTCCGGCTGCAGCCAGGCGGTCTGGCCCGGCGCGGCGCCGCTGCTCGTCCGGAACTACGACTATGACCCGCGGGCCTTCGACGCGGTGCTCCTGAAGACGCGGTGGCGGAAGGGCGTGATCGGCATGGCCGACGGGCTTTTCGGCCTGATCGACGGGATGAACGACGCGGGGCTCGCCCTCTCCCTCACCTTCGGCGGGCGGCGGGAGATCGGCGAGGGTTTCGGCGTGCCGCTGATCCTCCGCTACGCGCTCGAGACCTGCGAGACGGCGGACGAGGCGGTGGCGGCGCTGAAGCGCATCCCCTGCCACATGAGCTACAACGTCACCGTGCTGGACCGGGAGCGGCGCTTCGCCACCGTCTTCCTCGCGCCGGACCGGGCGCCCGTCGTCACCCATTCGCCGGTCGCCACCAACCACCAGGAGCGGGTGGAATGGGCCGGCCACGCCCGCTTCACCGCGACGGTGGAGCGCGAGCGGTTCCTGCTCCAGCGCCTGACCCTCCACCCCGAGACGGAGGAGCGGTTCATCGGCGCGTTCCTTCGCCCACCGCTCTATTCCACCGCCTTCGCCGATGGGTTCGGCACGCTCTTCACCGCCGCCTACCGACCCGCCGAGGGGACGATGGCGCTCCACTGGCCTGGCGCCGAATGGGGCCAGAGTTTCGCCGATTTCGAGGAAGGCGCGCGCACCGTGGCGACCCCCGCGCCGGTGTGAGGCGCGGCCCTTATCAAGGTTGAAAGGGGGGTCAACCTGTTGATCTCTCTACGCAACCTGAAAATAGTAATAACATAACACAACAGGCTGCGCGCCGGAACTCGCGAGGATGCGGGGCTGCTTCGCCCCCGCCGCCCCGCCCTCTCGCAAGCGGGGCGCTTGCGTTCCGGGCGCGCGGCCGCGAAGGATGCGGGCGATGAACGGGATGGAGACGCTTCGCGTCGGGACGGCGACCGGCCTCTCGATGCATGTGCTGGCCGCGGGGCCCCTTGAGGGGCCGCCGCTCCTCCTGCTCCATGGCTTTCCGGAACTGGCCTATTCTTGGCGGAAGGTCATGCCGCGCCTCGCGGCGGCCGGATACCGGGTCTATGCGCCGGACCAGCGCGGCTACGGCGCGACGACGGGCGGCGACGCGCGCTGGGAGGCGGATCTTTCCGGCTTCGGCATGCCGGCGCTGGTGCGCGATGCGCTGGCGCTGCTTCATGCGCTGAACGTTCCCAAACTGAAGGCGGTGATCGGGCACGATTTCGGCTCCCCGGTCGCGGCCTCCTGCGCGCTGATGCGCCCCGATGTCTTTCCGGCGCTGGCGATGATGAGCGCGCCCTTCGCCGGGCCGCCTGGTTTCGATCCGCCGCCGGCGGGGGACCTTCACGCCGATCTCGCCGCGTTGCCGGAGCCGCGGCGGCATTACCAGTGGTGGTATTCCGAACCCGGAGCGAACGCCGACATGATGGCGGCGCCGGACGGGCTCCGCGCCTTTCTCCGCGCCTATTTCCACTGCAAGAGCGGCGACTGGGCGGGGAACCGGCCCTTCCCGCTCGCCTCCCGCGCCGCGGCGGAATACGCCAAGCTGCCGCGCTACTATGTGATGGATCTCGGCGTTGGCATGGCGGCGACGGCCGCCGCGATGGCGCCGACCGCGGCGGAGGCGGCCGCCTGCCGCTGGATGGACGAGGCGGCGCTGGATTTCTACACGGCCGAATACGGGCGGACCGGGTTCCAGGGCGGGCTCAACTGGTATCGGCGGATGGTCTCGCCGGAGGGCGCGGCGGAGCTCCGGCTCTGGGCCGGGCGACGGATCGAGACGCCGTCCTGCTTCGTCGCCGGCGCGCGGGACTGGGGCATCCGCCAGACGCCGGGCGCGCTCGAGGCGATGGCGGCGAACGCCGCGGACTGGCGGGGGACGACGCTCATCCCCGAGGCCGGGCACTGGGTGCAGCAGGAGCGGCCGGACGAGACGGCGGCGGCGCTGCTCGACTTCTTGGGCGGCCTTTGACGAAGATCAAGGCGGCGACGCCGCCGCCAATCCAGACCTTACCAGGACGGGAGGCCAGTATGACCGACGTGACGAAGATGAAGGCGCGCCTCGAGGCGCGGTTGGCGGAGCTGGGGCGCCGGCTGGAGGAGGTCGAGCGCGAGCTGGACCAGCCGATGGCCCCGCGCTTCGAGGACCGCGCGACCGAGCGCGAGGACGACGAGACGCTGGAGGCGCTCGGCGAGGCCGGCCTCCGCGAGAGCCGCGCAATCCATGCGGCGCTTGGCCGGATCGCGGACGGGACCTATGGCGCCTGCGTACAATGCGGCGCGGACATCGCCGAGGCGCGGCTCGAGGCCGTGCCTCACGCGGCGCTCTGCATTCGCTGCGCGGGCTGATATACCGAAGTCGGAATGGCCGAAGGGGAAGGGGGCTCGCGGCGGGCCGGATCGTGAGGGGGCGATCCGACCCGACGCCCGCGGGGGGGACAGGGCCCGGTGGCGCGCAACGCGCGGCGCCGCGAGACCGGCGTCGGCCCTGCCTTCCGCCCGAAGCCTGGCGTCGGCCGGGGGCGCATGGATGGCGCCTCCGGCCGCGCCGCCTGATCGGCGGCCCGGCCCTTGCCGCGCGCGGCGGCGACCCGGTAGAGCGCATCCCGCGGCGGCGCCCTGTCTCGCCGTCGGCGGCGCGGTCTCCGTCGCGGCCGCCGCGCCGACCGCGCCTGACGAGAGGATCTGCCCGTGAGCGAGACGCGCCGCATCTTTGTCACCGGGGGCGCCGGCTATGTCGGCGCGCATTGCTGCAAGGCCTTCGCCGCCTCGGGCTGGGAAGTGACGGTCTATGACGATCTCTCCCGCGGCTGGCGCGACTTCGTGAAATGGGGGCCGCTGGTGGAGGGGGACATCCTCGACACCGCGCGCCTGACTTCGGCGATCCGTGACGCCAGGCCGGATGCGGTGGCGCATTTCGCGGCGCTCAGCCATGTGGCGGAGAGCGTGGCGGAGCCCGAGACCTATTACCGCGCGAATGTCTGCGGCACGCTTTCGCTCCTCTCGGCGATGCGCGCGGAAGGGGTGGAGAAGCTGGTCTTCTCCTCGACCTGCGCGACCTATGGCGCGCCCGAGCGGCTGCCGCTCGACGAGGCGCATCCGCAAAAGCCGATCAACCCCTATGGCTGGTCGAAGCTGGCGGTGGAGCGGATCCTGGCGGATGTCTCGGCGGCGCGCGGGCTCCGCTTCGTCGCGCTCCGCTATTTCAACGCGGCGGGGGCGGACCCGGAGGCCGAGATCGGCGAGCGGCACGAGCCGGAGCCGCACGTGATCCCGCTGGCGATCCGCGGCGCGATGTCGGGCGAACATGTCTTCACCGTCTTCGGCGACGATTACGGGACGCGGGACGGCACGGCGATCCGCGACTACATCCACGTGACGGACCTCGCCGACGCGCATCTGAGGGCGGCGGATTATCTGATGGCGGGCGGGGCCTCCGACTTCATCAATCTCGGCACGGGCGTCGGCACCACGGTGGCGGAGATCGCCGCGGCGGTGGAGACGGCGGCGGGGCGGAGCTTTCCGCGGCGGATCGGGCCGCGCCGGCCGGGCGACCCGGAGAGCCTGGTGGCGGCGGCGGAGAAGGCGCGGGCCGTGCTCGGCTGGGCGCCGCGCGCCTCCGCCATCGACCACATCGTCGGGACCGCCTGGCGCTGGAGCGAGGAAGAGGCGAAGCGCGGGCG
>CALFYQ010000131.1 GCA_937952085.1 uncultured Paracoccaceae bacterium
GCCCAGCACCTGATAGGTCGGGCAGGTGGCGGTGCAGAACCCGCAATGGACGCAGGTTCGCAGCACCTCGTTGGCGCGGGCGGTCACCGGGTCGGCGAGCTGTTCGGCGGTGAATGTGGTCTGCATATGCTCCTCGCCCGCCCGTCAGAGAGGGGCCGCTGGAAGGTCGTTGTGGCGCTTCGGGCGCGCCGCCCTGATTTCAGCGCGGAACCCCGCCGATATCGCCCCGGACCGACCGGGAGCGATGGCGAAGGCCGAAGAGGGAGCGGCCTTGACCGGCGGCGCCCAAATCGGGATCGGGCCGCCAGGGGGCGGGCGGCCGCAGCCCGAATTGTCGCGGGACAAATCGGGCCGGAGCGCAACCCCGGCGCCGCCAGGGGCGACATCCGTGGAAAGGGGCCCGCCCCTCACCCGACCATCCGCCCCGGATTGAGGATCGCCTTCGGATCGAACGCCGCGCGGAGCCGCGCCTCGAGCGCCGCCACCCCCGGCGAGGCCGGCTCGAAGACCGGAGCCGAGGCCCGCGCCGCCGCCGAGGCGCGGACCAGCGTCGCATGGCCCCGCCCGGCCAGCGCCGCCCGGATCGTCGCCGCGCCGCAATCGCCCGCCTCCGGCGCCAGCAGCCAGACGAGCCCGCCGCCCCAGTCGTAGAAGGCCTCGAACCCGCCCTTCGCCTTCAGCGCCGAAACCAGCGCCGGCCCCTCCGAAGGCTTCACCGAAACCCGCCAGACCGCCCCTTCGCGGCCGTGGAAGGGCGCCGCGTCCCGCACCCGGGCCCAGAGCGCCGCGCTCTCCGCGCCGGAGACGATCTCCGCCCGGCCGAAGCCCTTCAGCCGCTCCGCCAGCGCCGGCGCGCGGTAGCCGACCTGCGCCGCGAAGCCCTCGACGCGGAGCAGCGTCCGCCCCTCGACATGGGCCGCGCCCGACACGTCCCAGGGCGAGCCGAGCCCGGCGGAAAGCGCGCCCACCGCCTCGAAGTCCGAAAGGCCGCTGAGCGCCACCGTCGCCTCCGCCTCGGGTATCGGCAGCACCTTGAAGGCGATCTCGGTGATGAGGCCGAGCGTCCCCCAGCTTCCCGCCGCCAGCTTCACGAGGTCGTAGCCGGTCACGTTCTTCATCACCCGGCCGCCGTTCCGCACCACCTCGCCGCGCCCGTCGATCAGCCGGACGCCGAGCATCGCGTCGCGGCAGGCGCCGGCCTGGATGCGCCGCGGCCCGGAATTGTTCATCGCGGCCACCGCGCCGATGGTCGGCTCGCCCGAGGAGCCGAGCAGGCCCCGATGGTCCATCGGCTCGAAGGCGAGGCGCTGGCCCTCGGCGGCGAGCGCCGCCTCCACCTCGGAGAGCGGCGTTCCGGCGCCGACCACCAACGTCAGCGCGCCCGGCTCGTGGAGCGAGATCCCGCGGAGGCTGGCCGTCGAGACCGTGCGCGCCGCCTGTGCCGGCCGGCCGAGCGCCCGCCGCGTGCCGCCGCCGAGGATCTCCACAGGCTCGCCGGCCTCGAAGGCCGCGCCGATCTCCGCCGCCAGCGCCGCCTCTGCGCTCGAATAGGGGGCGTCAAGCATGGCGGCGGCCTCCGAACGTCGCCCCGCCCCTTCGCCCGGCCACGCGGCCGCGATGGGAACCAGGCCGCGTCGCCGACCACCCCTCCGGGCCCCTGCGACCAGCGCGGGCCGCGCCCGCCCCTCCCCGCGGGCGGGCGTCCGCGGCCCTCCACGCGCCGCTCAGCCGCGGCTCGTTCCGGCCCGACGGCTCCAAACTCGCCCGCCGCCCTCCAGCGTGCGCCCGGCGCACGCTCCGGGTTAAGATTCCGCCCGGCGTCGCGGAATCGTCACGCGTTAACCCACCCATCACGCGGCCCTCCGCGGGGCCGAAACGGTGATCGGAAAGACCTTCGCCGGGTTCAGCAACCATTTCGGGTCGAAGGCGTCCTTCACCCGCATCTGCGCCTCGAGATCGCCCGGCCCGTACTGATGGGTCATCAGGTCCCGCTTCTCGACGCCGACGCCGTGCTCCCCGGTCAGGCAGCCGCCAACCTCCACGCAGAGCTTCAGAATCTCCGCCCCGAAGGCTTCGCACGTCTCGAGGTCGCCCGGCTTGTTGGCGTCGAAGAGGATGAGCGGGTGCATGTTCCCGTCCCCGGCGTGGAAGACGTTCGCCACGTCCAGCCCGAATTCCCGGCTCATCTCCCCGATCCGTTTCAGAACGAAAGGAAGCTCCGAGACCGGGATGGTCCCGTCGAGGCACATGTAGTCGGCGATCCGCCCCATGGCCCCAAATGCAGCCTTCCGACCCTTCCAGATCAGCGCGCTTTCCTCGGCGCTCGTGCTCTCCCGCATCTCGGAGGGGGAATGCCGCGCGGCGATCTCCTTGATCCGGCCGAGCTGGTCGTCGATCTCGGCCTCCGAGCCCTCCACCTCGACGATGAGGAGCGCCTCGACATCCGGGTAACCGGCCTTCGCGAAGTCCTCGCAGGCGCGGATGCAGGGCCGGTCCATGAACTCGATGGCGACCGGCAGAAGCCCCGCACGGATGATGTCGGAAACGCAGGCGCCCGCCACCTCGTTCGAATCGAAGCCCATCAGGATCGGCCGGGCGCCTTCGGGCTTGGCGAGGATGCGGAGCGTCGCCTCCGTCACCACGCCAAGCTGCCCCTCGGAGCCGCAGATCGCGCCGAGAAGGTCGAGCCCGCCGGAATCGAGCCAGGGCCCGCCGATCTCCAGCACCTCGCCCTCCATCGTCACTATCGTGACCCCGAGAAGGTTGTTGGTCGTCACCCCGTATTTCAGGCAATGCGCCCCGCCGGAATTCATCGCCACGTTGCCGGCGATGGCGCAGGCGAGCTGGCTCGACGGGTCGGGCGCGTAGAAGAAGCCTTCGGTCTCGACGGCCCCGGTGACTGAGAGGTTCGTGCGGCCGGTCTCCACCCGGATGAACCGGTTCGGGTAGTCGGTCTCCAGCACCCGGTTCATCCGGGCGACGCCGAGGATCACCGAATCCGCGGTCGGCAGCGCCCCCCCGGCGAGCGAGGTGCCGGAGCCGCGGGGGACGACCGGCACGCGCTCCTCGTTGAGGATGCGGAGCGCAGCGGAAACCTCCTCGGTCGAGCCCGGCAGAACCACGGCGAGCGGCGGGCAGCGATAGGCGGTCAGCGCGTCGCATTCATAGGCGCGCACCTCCTCCGGGGCGTGGATCACCCCGTCGGGACCAAGCGCCTCGATGAGCCGCGCGACGATCTCCGCCTTCCGCGAGATCACCTTCACATCGGGTTCCGGCATCTGCATGGCCGTTTCCTCCTCGGCCCCATCATGGCGCCGGCGCGCGCCGGGGCAAGCCGCCCGTTGCGGGGCGCGGCCGGCCGGCGCATCGTTCGCGGATGATGCACGGACTTCCACCCTGGCTCGTCGCCCTCTCCCCATGGGACTGGGGCGCGCTCGGCTTTCTCATCCTCTCGCACTGGGCGGTGGGCTGGACCGTGACGCATCACCCCCGCGGCTGGCGCTCCACCGGCGAAATGGTTTCCGAATACCGGCTGCAATGGATGCGCCGCGCGGCGCGGCGCGAAGTGCGGATCGGCGACGTCAACATCCTCTCCTCGCTCCGCGGCGGGGCGAGCTTCATGGCTTCGATGACGACCTTCGCCATCGGCGGCGCGGTGGCCCTCCTCGGGCAGATCGAACTCTTGCAGTCCGTCGCCGTCGGCGTGGCCGGGGCGGTCGAGGCCTCGCGCCAGGCGCAGCAGGCCAAGACGCTGATCCTGATCGCGATTCTCGCCTACGCCTTCCTGAAGTTCGTCTGGTCGGTTCGGGTCTTCGGCTATTGCCTGATCGTCATGGGCGCGATGCCGGGGGACCAGCCGGGGGATCGCGAGGAGGAGATCGAGCGGGAGGCGGCCCGCGCCGCCGCGATCAACCGCGCCGCGGCGAAGAACTTCAACGCCGGCCTGCGGGCGATCTATTTCGCCCTCGCGATTCTCGCCTGGTATCTCGGGCCGGCGCCC
>CALFYQ010000132.1 GCA_937952085.1 uncultured Paracoccaceae bacterium
GATGCCGTCGCCGCCGATCTTGCCGGCGAATTCGTCGTCCTTCATCTCCTCGGCGATCTCGTCGCTGTTGCCGACCGTCCAGGTCGCCGGCACTTCGCCGACGCGGATGTCGTCATCCGTCGCCGGCTGGCCGTCGGCGCCGTTGAGCCAGCCGATCGCCTTGAAGGCGGCCGGCACCGCGGCGGGGCTCACCTCCGAGCCGCCGCCGACGCGGGCGACGGTGAAGTCGGGCTCCACGGTCACCCGGTCCAGCTTGTCGTAGAAGGCGAGCTGCGCGCCCTCGTCGCCGGCTTCGAGCCAGATCACGTCGCCCGCCGCGCCGGTGGCCGAAACCGCGGCGCCGAGCTCGTTCGCCGCCACCTCGGCCGCGCCGCCGGTCACTTCGAGGCCCTCGAAGCCGGTGCCGACGACCTGCACCTTGGCCGCGCCGGGGCCGACCGCCTCCGGCACGACGCCGAGCACGGCGGTCAAGCCGCTCCCCGCCTTCGCGCCGTGGATCGCGCCGCCGAGGCTGTCCCGGTCGGCCATGAACTGGCGGCCGGAGAACGTCATGCCGCCCTCGTCCACCGCGATCACCTGGCGGACCCTGGCGTCCCCGATCGAGAGCGCGGCGCGCCACTCATAACCGGTGTAGAGGTTCATCCGCCCCGCAACGGGCAGCATCTCGCCGGAAGCGGTGGTGAGCTTCCCGGCGATCTCGTAGGGCGAGGCCGAGCCCGTCACCGCCAGCTTGCCATAGGCGGCGCCCTTGCCGGGAATGTCGGTCAGCACGACCCATTCGCCGGTGACGTCCGGCTTCGGCGCGGCCTTCCAGGCCGTCCATTCCGCCGTCTCGAGGGGCAGCTTCTCGGCGAGGAGCGGCGCGATCTCCTCCGTCGCGATCTGGAACCAGTCGCGGTCGCGGCCGAGCGCCTGGTATTCGACGGTCGGGAACTGGCCGACATGGAAGTGCATGTGCGCCATCCACTCCTCGGGCGTGCGACGCTGAAGCTCGACCCGTGCGATCGTGTGGCAGCGGGCGCACATCGAGCCGAGCGGCTCGTCCACCGCCTCCACCGCGTTCGGGTCCTTCTCCAGCGCATAGCGCCAGGGCGCCGCCTCGGAGGGCGCGAGGCCCTGATTGTCGGCCAGCCAGGCGACGAGCGCGGCCTGGTCGGCCTGGGTGATCTCCAGCCCGTGGGCGATCCGCATCCGCACGATCGTCATCAGCCAGCCTTCGGGCGTCTTGCGCTGGCCGGCGATGCGGGAAAGGCCGCCTTCCACCGCCGCGTGGCAGCCGCCGCAGCTTTCCGCGAGGAGCGCCTCGCTCGCCGTCGCGCCGCCGGCCGCGAGGGCGAGGGCCAGCGCGGCGGCTCCGCTCAGTGTCCGTCTCATGGGTGCGCCTCCGTGTCGATGGGAAGGGCCGCGGTCTCGACGCCGCGGTGAAGGAGAAAGGTGCGAAAGGCCGAGGCGGCCGCGGGCGGCGCCTCCGGCAGGGCCCGGGCGAAGCCCGCCTCGGGCGGCAGCGGGCCGGGGCCGAGCCGGGCCAGCGCCGGCGCGATCTCGACCGCGCCGAAAAAGGCGACGCCCTCCGGGTCCCGCGCCGTGACGAGGGCGAGCGCCTCGGCGAGCCGCCCGTCCCGCACCACGACCTGCCGGCGCAGGCGCGGCCGCTCCGGTCCCGCGCCATGCGCCGGAAGATCATCCGGGAAGGCGGCGCGGGCCGCCCAGAACGGCCCGCCGAAACCGGAAAGGCGGTGGAAATCCCGCCCGATCCGCGCCTGCCGGAAAAAGGCCGCAGCGATCCGCGCCTCGTGGAACCGGGCGGCGAGCGCCACCTCTCCGTCGAGCAGAGCCCGCGCCAGCGGCTGCGCTGCGAGGGCGGAGGAGACCGCCCAGAAAAGCCCGTGGCCCGAGAGCGGGTCCATCGCCGCCGCCGCGTCGCCGAGGCGCGGCAGCGCCGGGTCGAGACGCGGCGCGAGGAGCCGCGGCTCCGCCGCGCGGATCAGCGGCCGCTCCGGGAAGGGCGCGTCGGTCAGGCGCGCCCAGAGCGCGGCGGCGCCCGCCTTCGCCTCTTCGGCGTCGGCGACGATCTGCGTCCAGCCGCCCGCCACGTTCGCGGCGCGCCAGACCCAGCCTTCGGCCTTCGCCTCGATGGCGCCGCCCTCGCCGGCCGCGCCGGTCCATCCGGCGATCGCCACCGTCGCCGGGCCGCGCAGCCGCCTCGGCCCCGCCGGCGCCCGGCGCCCGCGCGCCTCGAAGACGAGCCCGGCCTCGACCTCCCGCCCGTCCGCGAGGCGGATCCGCCCCGCCTCGGCGCGGGCGACGGCGCCGGCGACGAGATGCGCCCCGGCGTCCGCGGCGGCGGCCCGCAGCGCGGCGTCGAAGGCCCGGCGGTCCACCACATGCTCGCGGTTCGGCGCGGCCGGCAGGGCGCCCCAGGCGGCCTTCCGCGGCGCCGCGGGCCCGACGCCTTCGCGCGGCAGGTTGAGCCCGGCGAGAATCTCCATCAGACGCGGGCTGAGGCCTTCGAGCCGGTCCGGCGCGCGCCCGCCCTCGACCAGCGCCACCCTCGCGCCGGCGCGGGCGAGGAGGCAGGCGGCGACGGCCCCCGCGGGCCCTCCGCCCGCGATCGCCATGTCGAAACGCGCCGCCTTCCTGCCGGTCATGCTGCGACGTTACGCCTCGCACGCGGAGATTCGCGACGACAATTTCGGCCAATCTCCGCCTTCGGCCCGGCGAAACTTCCGCAGGTGCGAAACGGATGCTACGGTTTCGCGACCAGCCAGCCGCGAGCCCGATGACGCACGCCGCCCGCATCCTTGCCTCCGCCGCCCGCGACCCCTGCGCGGTGATCCGGGAGCTTGGCGGCGACCCCGGCGCGGTGATGCGGGCCGCCGGCATCGACCCCGCGGCGGTGGAGGGGCCGGAAGGCGCGGTGCCGCTCGCCGCCTATGTCGCGCTCGGGCAGGAGGCGGCGGCCCGTCTCCGCGCGCCGCATTTCGGGCACCTCGCGGGCTGGCGCTTCGACATCGCCAATCTCGGCGAGGCGGGGGAGGCCGCGCTCCGCGCGCCGCGGCTCGGCGCCGCGCTCCGCCTCCTCTCCGCCGCCTTCGACGCGGTGCAGGGCCAGAGCGAGCTCCGGCTCGACGTCTCGGCCGACGCGGCGCGGCTCTCCTACCGCATCCTCGACCCTGCGATCTGGCCGCGGGACCAGGATGCGGAACTGACGCTCGGCGTCCTCGCCGGGCTGCTCGGGCGGGTCGCCGGGCCGGGCTGGCGGCCGGCCTCGCTCGAATTCGAGCACGGGCCGAACGGCTCGGAGGCGCGCGCCTGCGCCGCCCGCGGCCCGGCGCGCTGGCGCGCCGAGGCGAACGCCATCGTCTTTTCGCCGCGCCTTCTCGATCTGCCGATGCCGGAGGCCGACGCCTCGGCCTTCCAGCCGCTCGCGCTCCGTCTCGGCGAGGCGGCGCGGCGCATCGAGGCGGCCACGCCCCTCACGCTCCGGGTGCGCGTGGCGATCTTCCGCAGGCTCGGGCGCGGGGCGACGGACCAGGCCGCCATCGGCCGCGCGCTCGGCCTTTCCGAGCGGACGCTGCGGCGCCGGCTGGAGGCCGAGGGCGCCGCCTTCCACGACCTTCTGTGGGAGTGCCGGGAGGCGCTGGCGCGCCGCCTCCTCGCCGGCGGTTTCAGCACCGCCGAAGCCGCCGAGCGGCTCGGCTATTCCGAGGCGAGCGCCTTCGAGCGGGCCTTCCGCCGCCGCGCCGGAGCCGGCCCGGCCGCCTTTCGAAGGCCCGTCTGACGGCCGTTCCCGCCGCTGACGGGCCTCGCGCGCCGGCCTTTATGTTCCTATAATGTTCCGTATGGAGCAAGGACCGATTCGCGGTGAGCCGGTGAAGGGGCGGGGCGCGGCGACGAACCGCGCCGGCCGCTACGATCTCGCCCGCGAGGCCGAGGATGACGGCTGGGCGCCGGACGAGGCGCCGCCACCGCTCCGCACCGAGATCGTCTTCGACCGGACGCGGGAGGCGATCTCGAAGGTCGCCTCGCCGGACCTTCCGTTCGACCGCTCGCTCAACCCCTATCGGGGCTGCGAACATGGCTGCGTCTACTGCTTCGCGCGGCCGACGCACGCCTGGCTCGGCCTCTCGCCCGGCCTCGATTTCGAGACCAGGCTGACCGCGAAGCCGGATGCGCCGGCGCTCTTGCGAAAGGCGCTGATGCGCCCCTCCTACAAGCCGCGCCCGCTCGCCATCGGCACCAACACAGACCCGTACCAGCCCGCCGAGAAGAAGCTGAAGATCATGCGCGGCGTCTTGGAGGTGCTGGCCGAATTCGCCCACCCCGTAACCATCGTCACCAAGTCCGCGCTCGTCGCCCGCGATCTCGACATTCTCGGGCCGATGGGGCGGAAGGGGCTGGCCCGCGTCTCCCTCTCCGTCACCACGCTCGACGGCGACCTTGCGCGGATCATGGAGCCGCGCGCCGCCGCGCCCGGCCGTCGGCTCTGGGCGCTGAAGCGGCTCGCCGAGGCCGGGGTGCCGAGCGGGGTGATGGCGGCGCCCCTCATCCCCGCGATCAACGACCACGAGATCGAGGCGATCCTCCGCGCCGCTGCGGCCGCCGGGGCGAAGACGGCGGGCTACATCGTGCTCCGCCTGCCGCTCGAGGTGCGGGACCTCTTCGTCGAGTGGCTGGAGGCGCATTTCCCGGACCGGGCGGCGCGGGTGATGCGCTATGTGCGGGAACTCCATGGCGGGCGGGACTATGACCCGGAATGGGGCAAGCGGCTGAAGGGCGAGGGCGTCTATTCCGAACTGATCCGCCGCCGCTTCGCCCGCGCCGCCGCCGAAAGGGGGCTGGACCGGGAGCTTCCGCCGCTCCGGCTCGACCTTTTCCGGCGGCCGGCGCCGGACCGGCGGCAGCTTTCGCTGTTCGAGGAGTAGGGCGGTACGGCCAAAGTCCTCGGCGGCATCGAGCTTCGCCTCTTGGTCCAGTCAGTCCCGCATCCGGCCGAACCAATGAACCAGGGCGGGCCGCCGCACATCTCTCGCGGCCAGGGCGATCAGCCCGGGGGGCGCCCGCCCCTCCCCGCGGGCGGGCGCCCCCCGGCCGCCACGCGCTGGTCGGTCGGAGGTCGGAGCGACGACATAAAGCGCCCATCCCCGGCCGCACGAAGCGCCCACCCAAGGGCGGCCGCGGCCCTCACCGCCTAGCTTGAGCGCTGCGGGCCACCGTCAGGCTTTCGATGGGCGTCACCTGAGCTTCGGTGTGAACCCTGATTCTGCTGAACAGCCGGTGAAGCGTCTCGCGCGCCTAAAATGACTCACCAAATCAATGCGTTGACGCCGCTATCAACCTTGATACGCCCCGCCGCCGCTCAAACCTCCTCGACATGCAGCACGCCCGCCACGTCCTTCAGCGCGCCGCGGATCGCGGGGCTGATCGGGCGGCGGCCGGGGAGTTCGATCTCCACCTCCTGGCCGGTCTCGGGCAGGATCATCACCAGGCTCACCTGTCCGGGCCGGCCCGAAGGCGCGTTCTCCAGCCGGGCGCGGACGCTCTCGAAGGCGCGAAGTTCGGCGCAGTGGACCCGGAGCCCGGAAGCCTCCGCCCCCTTCACCGCCTGGTCGAGCGGCTGCACCGCGTTGACGAGGAACTTCGCCTGGTCGCCATCCAGCTCCGGCAGCACGGTGAGGACGACGTTGCGGCCCGGTTCGAGATCGTCGCGGTGCGCCAGCAGGATCTCGGAGAAGCAGGTCGCCTCGTAGACCCCGGTCGCGTCGGAGAGGCGGACGAAGGCGAAGCGCGTGCCCTTGGCCGATTTCCGCTCCTGCCGCGCCATCACCGTGCCGGCGATCCTGGTGGAGACGCCGCTCCGCCCTTCGGCCACCACCTCGGCGAAGCTCAGCACCTTCTTCCGCTTCAGCGCGCCGGCATAGTCGTCGAGCGGGTGGCCGGAGAGGTAGAAGCCGACCGCGGCGAACTCCTCCGCCAGCCGCTCCATCGAGGGCCAGTCCTCCGGCGCCGGCAGGCGGGGCGGCGGAAGCCCCTCGCCGGCGCCGCCGAAGAGCGAGACCTGCGCCGAGGTCGCCGCCTCCCGGCTCTCGGCGGAGAAGGCGATCAGGAGATCGGCGGAATCGTGGACCCGCCGGCGGTTCGGCTCCAGCGCGTCGAAGGCGCCGGCCTTGGCCAGCATCTCCAGCGGCCGCTTGCCGACGCGCTTGAGGTCCACCCGCCGGGCGAAGTCGAAGAGATCGGTGAAGGGGCCGCCCTCGGCGCGCGCCTCCTCGATCAGCTTCATCGCCTCGACGCCCACGTTCTTCAGCGCGCCGAGGGCGTAGAGGATGCGCCCCTCCTCCACCAGGAACTCGGCGCCCGAGCGGTTGACCGAGGGCGGCGTCGTCTCGATGCCGAGCCGGTCCGCCTCCCGCTTGAAGATCGCGAGCTTGTCGGTGAGGTGGAGGTCGCAGTTCATCACCGCGGCGAGGAACTCGACCGGGTGGTTCGCCTTCAGCCAGGCGGTCTGGTAGCTCACCACCGCATAGGCCGCTGCGTGGGACTTGTTGAAGCCGTAATCGGCGAACTTGGCGAGAAGGTCGAAGATCTCGTCCGCCTTGCCCTTCGGCACCCCGTTCGCCACCGCGCCGTCGACGAATTTCGGGCGCTCCTTGTCCATTTCCGCCTTGATCTTCTTGCCCATGGCGCGGCGGAGAAGATCGGCGCCGCCTAGGGAATAGCCCGCCATCTTGCGGGCGATCTCCATCACCTGCTCCTGGTAGACGATGATGCCCTGGGTCTCGTCGAGGATCGGGTCGATCAGCGCGTGGATCGGGGTGCGCGCCTCCCGCCCGTTCTTCACGTTGCAGAACTTCGGGATGTTCTCCATCGGGCCGGGCCGGTAGAGCGCCACCAGCGCCACGATGTCCTCGATCGTGGTCGGCTGGAGCTGCCGGAGCGCGTCCCGCATTCCCTGGCTTTCCACCTGGAAGACGCCGACCGTATTGGCCGAGCCGTAGAGCGTATAGGTCGCCTCGTCGTCGAGCGGGATCGCGCCGATATCGACCTCGACGCCGCGGAGCTTGAGGAGATCGAGCGCGCGGCGGATCACCGTCAGCGTCTTCAGGCCGAGGAAGTCGAACTTCACGAGGCCGGCCTGCTCCACCCATTTCATGTTGAACTGGGTGGCCGGCATGTCCGACCGCGGATCCTGGTAGAGCGCGACGAGCTCGACGAGCGGCCGGTCGCCGATGACGACGCCGGCGGCGTGGGTGGAGGCGTTGCGAAGAAGCCCCTCCACCTTCTCGGCGATGTCGAGCAGCTCGCCGACCGCCGGCTCGGAGGCGGCCAGTTCCAGAAGGCGCGGCTCCTCGATGCGGGAGCGGGCGACCGACATCGGCTTCACCCCCTCCATCGGGATCAGCTTGGCGATCCGGTCCACCTGGCCGAACGGCATCTGGAGGACGCGGCCCACGTCGCGCACGGCGGCCTTCGAGAGCATGGCGCCGAAGGTGATGATCTGCGCCACCCGGTCGCGGCCGTATTTCTCCTGCACGTAGGCGATCACCTCCTCCCGCCGATCCATGCAGAAGTCGATGTCGAAGTCAGGCATCGACACGCGCTCCGGGTTGAGGAAGCGCTCGAAGAGGAGGCCGTAGCGGAGAGGGTCGAGGTCGGTGATCGTCAGCGCCCAGGCGACGACGGAGCCCGCGCCCGAGCCGCGGCCAGGGCCGACCGGGATGTTCCGCGCCTTCGCCCACTTGATGAAGTCCGCGACGATCAGGAAGTAGCCCGGGAAGCCCATCTTCTCGATGACGCCAAGCTCGAAGGCGAGGCGGGCCTCATATGCCTCGGCCGGGGCGACGCCGGGCGCCGCCGCGAGCCGGTCGGCCAGCCCCGCCTTCGCCTGGCGGCGCAGCTCCTCCACTTCGTCCTCGGCGAAACGGGGCAGGATCGGCTTCGCCGGGAGCGGCCGCCAGAAACAGCGGCGGGCGATCTCCAGCGTGTTGTCGCAGGCCTCCGGCAGGTCGGCGAAGAGCGCCCGCATCTCGGCGGCGGACTTGAACCGGTGCTCGGGGGTGACGCGCCGCCGCTCGGCCTGCCCGACATAGGCGCTCTGGCCGATGCAGAGGAAGGCGTCATGCGCCTCATACATGCCCTCGCCCGGGAAATGCGCGTCGTTGGTCGCGACGAGCGGCAGCCCGTGGGCGTAGGCCGCCTCGACCAGCCAGCGCTCCGTCGCCGCCTCTTCGGGCGTGCGCACCGCCTCGCCGCCATGGCGCTGAAGCTCGACATAGAGCGCGTCGCCGAAGGCCGCCTTCAGCCGGAGGAGGAGCGCCTCCGCCTCCTTCGGGTGGTTTTGCCGGACGAGCCGGGCGACGGCGCCGTCTGGCCCGCCGGTGAGGAGGATCAGCCCCTCGGCATGGGCTTCGAGCCGCTCGATCGGCACGTGATGCGGCCCGTCCCCGGCTTCGAGATAGGCGGCGGAAGAGAGCGCCATCAGGTTGCGATAGCCGGCCTCCGAGCGGGCGAGGAGCGCCACGGGCGCGGGCGGAACCGGCTTTTGCCCTGGCGCCGGCGGCGGCAGATGCGCGATGTCGAGCGTCAGGCCGGCGATCGGCTGCACGCCGGACTTCGCTAGCGTCTCGGAGATTTCGAGCGCGCCGAATAGGTTGTTCGTGTCCGTCACCGCCACGGCCGGCATCCCCTCGGCGGCGCAGAGCTTCGGCAACGCCTTCGGCGAGATGGCGCCTTCGAGGAGCGAATAGATGGTGCGGAGGCGGAGGTGGACGAACGACTCGGTCATGCCCCGAAGCTAGGGCCGGGCGGGGGCGCCCCTCAAGCCTTCCGCGGCGCCAGCGTCACCGCGACCGAGGCGACGATGAGCGCAAGGGCGAGGAATTTCTGCGGGCTCGCCGGATCGCCGAGGAGCAGCATCGAGGAAAGGACGCCGACGACCGGCGCCGCAAGCGTGGCGAGCGCGCCCGTCGTCGCCCCGACGCGCGCGACGAGCGCGGTCCAGAGCGCATAGGCCGCCACCATCGGCCCGGCGACGTGGAAGCCGAAGACGGCGAGGATCCGCGGCGAGGGGAACGGCCGCTCGAACGGCGCTTCGAGCGCGAAGACGAGGAGCCAGCCGCCGATGGTTGAGACGGCGAAGAACCAGGCGGTGAGCGCGAGCGGCGAGAGGCTCCATGTCTGCGCGCGGAAAAGGACGCCGCCGGCCGCCCAGGAGAGCGCCGCGGCGAGCATCACCGCGGGGCCGAGCGGATCGGCGAGAAGCGCAGAGAGGTTCTCCGAGGCCAGCGCCGCCAGCCCCGCCATGCCGAGGCCGAGCGCGAGCCAGAGCTTCTTGCCCGCCCGCTCGCCGAGGAAGATCGCGGCGAGGCCCGCGGTCATCGCCGGCATGGTGTAGGCGAGGATCGCGGCGCGGGAAGTTTCGGTCAGCGTCTGGCCGATCGAGGTGAGCCCGTTGAATCCGAGAACGAGGGGGAGGCCGGTCCAGAGGATCGGCAGAAGCTCTCCCCTCGCCGGGCGGAGCCGTTCGCCCCGCGCGCGGGCCAGCAGCGCGAGCGCGACCCCCGCCAGCGGGAAGGCGCAGGCGCGAACGGTGAGTGGCGGAATCTCCGTGAGCATCAGCTTCACCGCCGGCCAGTTGAGGCCCCAGAGCGCGCCGATCACGAGCACGGTCGCGATGGTCGCCCGATCCGTTCCGCTTCGCCCCGCCACGCCCGCCTCGCCCTTGGCGCCGCGACGGCGCGCTTTCGCGACGGCCTAGCACCGGCGGCGGCGCGGCGACAGGGCCGGATCGGGATTGGCGCGCGGGCGCGGCGCGCCTAGCCTCGGCGAAACGAAAGGGGAGACGCGACGATGGTCGGACGGCTCGAAGGAAAGCGCATTCTGGTGACGGGGGCGAGCCGCGGCATCGGCCGGGCCATCGCCGAGGCCTATGCGAAGGAAGGCGCCCGCCTCGCCCTCGCGGCGACGACGACGGCGGGTCTCGCGGCGACGGCGGAGGCGGTCGGCGGCAAGCCCCTCCTCCTCGCCGCCGACATGTCGGAGCCGTCGGCGGCCGAAGGCCTCGTCGTCGCGGCGGCCGAAGCGATGGGCGGGCTCGACGGCCTCGTCAACAACGCCGGCATCTACCGCGCCGCCCGCTTCGTCGACTATGACGCGGAAAGCTTCGACCGGGTGATGAAGGTCAACGTCTACGGCCTGTTTCACGCCATGCAGGCGGCGCTCCGGCTGATGACGGCGGCGGGCTACGGCAAGATCGTCAACATCGCCTCGACGGCGGGCAAGCACGAGAGCGCGAACCAGGCCGCCTACAACGCCTCGAAGCACGCGGTGGTCGGCCTCACCCGCTGCGCCGCGCTCGAACACGCGAAGGACGGCGTCACCGTGAACGCGATCTGCCCCGGCTTCGTCGAGACCGACATGATCTCCGACTTCGCCGTCCATTCGGAGATCACCGGCATTCCCTTCGAACAGCTAAAGGCCGGGATGCTGGCCCGCGTGCCGATGGGCCGGCTGCTGGCGCCGGAGGAGATCGCCCACCTCGCCGTCTATCTCGCCGCCGACGAGAGTCGCGGGATGACCGGGCAGGCCATCACCATCTCCGGCGGCCTCAGGATGGGCTGAAGGCGAGCCCGGGTCAGAAAAGTGCGGCGAGCGCCCCCGGAACCGAGACCCGCGCCAACCAGCCGGGCGGGATCGCTCGCTCGGCGTCGCCGGCGAAGCAGGCGCCGAGGACCGCGCCCATCGGGATCGCGCGGCCGCAACTGTCGCCGCCGGCGAGGATGTTGGCGCGGGCGGCCGCGGCGAAGCTTTCCGCCGTCGCGATCAGGTGGATGACGACCGGGAACGCCATTTCGAGCTGGCAATGGAGCGCGAAGGCGGTCGCGACCTCGGCGCTCGTCTTCCCGCGCATCGCGAGGGCGCCCTCGATCTGAGCGTCGATCTTCGCCGAAACGCCGCGCGCCGCCGCGGCGGCGGCCTCCGGCGCGGCGCCGTCGAGCGCGGCGGAGATCATGCGGGCGACGGCGGCGCCCCATTCCGCCGCATCGTCCCGGTTGTTGGTGACGCGGACGGCTTTCTCCACCATCGCCGAGAGCCCGACCTCGCCGGCATGGCGGACGACGAGTGGCGGCAGTTTCGAGACGGCCGGCATCTGCGCGTCGTCCGCGCCGCAGCCGGTGAGCGCGCCCTCGGCGCGGGCCATTGCGTCGAGCGTTGCGCGGGTCGGCCGGTCGATATAGCCGGCCCATGCGCCGCCATGGCCGAAGGCCTCCTGGAAGGCCTTCGCATAGTCCTCCGCGTCGAAGGCGCCGGCGCGGGCGAGCGAGGTCGCCATCGCCAGCATCTGCGCGCCGTAATGCGAAGGCTCGCCCGGCCGCTTTCCCCCGTGGGCGAAATAGCCGAGCGGCTTGCCGTCCGCGCCGAGATAGTCGGCCGCGTTCGGCGCGCGGAACTCGGGCGCCCCACCCGCCAGCGCGGCGATGCGGCCCTGATCATAGAGCCAGTGAAACCCCATCGCCGCCGCAGCCGCGACCAGCGCGCCGATCAGGGCGCCCGCCTTCCGGTCCATCTTCAGCCCTCCGTGAAGCGGGCGCGAAGCTCCCGCCGCATGATCTTGCCGGTCGCCGTCACCGGGATCTCATCGAGGAAATCGACCGAAACCGGCGCGAGATGTGGCGAGAGCCGCAGCCGCACATGGGCGATCAGCGCCGCCGCCGCGCGGTCCCCGCCCTCGGCGCCGGGGGCGAGTTTCACGAAGGCGCGGATCGCCTCGGTGCGGATCGGGTCGGGCGCGCCCACCACCGCCGCCACGGCGACGGACGGGTGGGCGGCGAGGCAATCCTCGATCTCCGTCGGGCCGACCCGGTAGCCGGACGATGTGATGACGTCGTCGGTCCGGCTCTCGAAGCGGAAATAGCCTTCCGCGTCCCGGTTCCCCTCGTCGCCGGTGAGGAGCCAGCGGCGGCCGTCCGGCCCCGTGACCAGTTTCTCCGCCGTCTTCTCCGGGTTCCGCCAGTAGCCGAGGAAAAGCCCGGCGTCGGGCGCCGCGATGGCGATCTCGCCGACCTTGCCCCAGGGGCGCTCCACCAGGTCAGGCCCGAGGATCGCCGCCTCGTGGCCTGGCATGACCATGCCGGTCCAGCCCGGTTTCGGGCGCATCAGCCGGGCGTTGTTGCCGATCAGCATGTTGCACTCGGTCTGGCCGTAATACTCGTTGATCGAGAGGCCGAACGCCTCCCGCCCCCAGGCCAGCACCTCCGCGCCCATCGCCTCGCCGGCCGAGCCCACCGTGCGGAGCGCGGCGCCGAAGCGGCGCGGGTCCGGCGCCCGGCGCATCAGTTTCAGCGCGGTCGGCGGGAAGAAGGCGACCGTCACCTTCTCCGCCGCCATCAGGGCGAAGGCGCGCTCGGGGTCGAACTTCGTCATCCGGTGCGCGACGAGCGGCACGCCGTGATAGAGCGCGGGCGCCATTGCGTTCATCGAGCCGCCCATCCAGGCCCAGTCCGCCGGGGTCCACATCAGGTCCCCCGGCTTCGGCAGGAAATCGTAGACCATCCGCGCGCCGACGACATGGGCGGCGAGCACGCGTTGGCCGTGGAGCGCGCCCTTCGGCGGGCCGGTCGTGCCGGAGGTGTAGGAGAGAAGGGCGGGGTCGTCCGGCCCGGTCTCGGCGACGGGCGCCGCCTCCCGCGCCCGCGCCATCGCCTCCGGCATCCCCTCGGCGCCCGCGCCCGGCCCTTCGACCTGCCAGACGGCGACGAGATCGGGCGCCCGCTCCCGAATCGCGGCGACCTTCGGAAGGTTCGCGGTGTCGGTCAGAAGCGCCTTCGCGCCGGAATCGGCGAGGCGGTAGGCGAGCGCGTCCTCGCCGAAAAGGGTGAAGAGCGGCACGATGACCGCCCCGAGCCGGATCGTCGCGAGCCAGCAGATCAGCGTCTCGGCCGATTGGGGCAGGAGCACCGCCACCCGGTCCCCCCGCCCGACGCCCGCCGCCGCCAGCACGTTGGCGAAGCGGCCGGAGGCGGCCCAGATCTCACGGTGCGACCAGCGCCGCGCGCCCTCCGGCCCGAGCGCGATCAGCGCCGTCCGCTCCGGGTCCGCCGCCGCCCAGCGGCCGGAAATCAGCCAGGCGATGTTGTAGGCGGCGGGAAGGCGCCATTCGAAGCCTTCGCGCGCCGCGCTCCAGCTTGTCGCCTCCGGCAGTTCGGGGAAGCCGATCATTCGAGCACCGTGGCCTCCAGCATGGCGCGGCCGGGCTCGAGCCCGAGCGCCAGCGCCGCCTCGGCCGAAAGCGCGGCCTCCGCCGGCCCGGCATCCCGCCAGAAGAGCCGGGCGACCACCGTCTCGCCGGTTTCGGGGTTGCGGATCAGCACGCGGCGATAGGCCGGCAGGTAGGGCAGCGCGACCCAGAGGCCGCCGGTCGTCTCCGCCCCGTCCCATGCGGCGGGAAGGTCGGAGATGCGGAACGCGCCGCCCGGGGCGAAGGCGGTGGCGGGAACCGTCGCCGGAACCGGGGCCGGCGAAGCGGCGGGCGCCGCCGCGGCGGGCGCGGCCGCCGGCGGCGGGGTGAATTCGGGCGGCGGCGCACAGGCCGGAAGCGCCATCGCCGCCAGTATCGCCGCCCGTCTCATCCGATCTCCTCCCGCGCCGCGCCAATCTATGGTGCGCCGCGGCGCCGGATCAACGGCGCTCACTCCCGCATCACGTTCCGCCGCCGCCGCGCGTCGTCGTAGAGGAGATGGCCGAAGGCGAGCGGCGCCAGCGAACGGAGCGCAGGACATGAAAGCATCGTCCTCGTTGCGGTGTGGTTGACGAAGGCCGCGTCGCGCATCCGGTCGATCAGGTGGAAGAGCGGGTTCCGGGTGAAGTGGGACGGCATGTCCGGCGGGATGATGCCGGCGTTGGTGAACTTGCCCGAGGTGAAGAACATGAT
>CALFYQ010000133.1 GCA_937952085.1 uncultured Paracoccaceae bacterium
TCCTAAACTGGAAAATTCCAGCTCCGGGCGGTCCAGGAAACGGGCAGCAGGTCACCACCACTACCGACGGGACGACTTCAAAGTGAACCGCGCCGCCGCGCTCGACGAGTGGCGTCGCCTCGGCGCGGCCTGAAAACGGCAGGCCCCCGCCAAACAGAGACTTGTGCGTTTCGTCTGACACCACCGCTAAAAGTTTCGATCAATACAACTATAACTATGAGATATCTACTAAATCTTGGCGGATTATCTAGGTGTTGAAGTGAGTTGGCCGGACATTCCGATGCGTATTTTATCGGCGCGCTGAGAATTTAGACGCCGGGTCGGTCCTTTCCAGCCGCCTTCCGTGACAGATTATTTTTTCGAACTACTTTACGAATGTTGACAATTCGCATCGCCGCAGGTTTGGTGCGAGCATGTCGCGCGTTGCGGCGGCGAAGCGAGACCGGCCGTAGCGAAAAGGGTCGTGTCGACAAATGGGAGGACCGCCGCCCCGGCGGCGCGGTGGGACACATGGCGATTGGTGGTCGGGTGGAATGGACAGCCTCGTCCTGGTAGTCGCACTCGCGATGCTCATCCTGGCAGGCGCGCCGATCGCGCTCGCGATGATCCTCATTCCCCTCGTCTACATCGTCGCCACCGGGGCCGCGCCGATCCTGACGGTGCCGCATCAGATGTACGAGGCGCTGGCGAAGTTTCCGCTCGTCGCGATCCCCTTCTTCATGCTTACGGGCGAGCTGATGAACGCGACGACGGTGACCGAACGCATTCTTCGGCTGAGCGCAGCGATCGTCGGCCGGATGAGGGGCGGGCTAGCGCAGATCAATGTCGTCGCCAGCATGTTCTTCGCCGGCATGAACGGCTCCGCGGTCGCCGACACAGCAACAATCGGCACGATCCTGATCCCGCAGATGAAGCGCCGCGGCTACGAACCCGAGTTCGCGGCGGCGATCACCGCCATCGGCTCGACCATCGGCGGCATCATTCCGCCCAGCATCGCCATGATCATCCTTGCGAGCGGCGCGAATCTCTCCGTCGGCGCGCTCTTCGCCGGCGGGGTGCTGCCTGGGCTCCTGATCGGCTTCGCGTTGATGGCCACTTGCTGGGTAATCGCGTCGATGCGGAGCTATGAGCGGGGCGAGGAGGCGTTCTCGGTCGGCCGGCTGCTTCGCGCCGCGCGGGACTCCACTTTCGCGCTTCTCGTGCCGGTTATCCTTGTCTTCGGCATCCTTGGCGGTTGGTTCAGTTCGGTCGAGGCGGGTGCGATCACCGCTTGCGTCGCGCTCGTGGTCGGCGGGGTGGTCTACCGCTCGCTGAGTTTCGGCGGCTTCGTCGGCGCGCTCCGCCGCTCGGTCCGTCTCAGCGCCTCGGTCTTCGTCATAATCGCCGCGGCCGGGCCGTTCACCTGGCTCCTCGCCCGGCTCGGAACGCTCGCCGATCTCGAGGCTTGGCTCGGCTCGATGGCGGGCTCTCCGGCGCTCTTCGCGGCGGCGCTCCTCGTACTCATCCTTGTCGCGGGGATGTTCATGGACGCCACAGCCAACATTATCGTGCTCGGACCGATGCTCGTCGCCGCCTGCGTGAACGCGGGCTACGACGCCGTCCAGGCGGCGCTCGTCGTCGTCGTCGGGTTCCTTCTCGGCATCGTGACGCCTCCAGTCGGGGTCTGCTACTTCACCGCCGCCGCCATCGCGGAGGCGCCGCTAGAGCGCGTGGCGCTTCAGCTTGTTCCCTTTCTTCTGATCGAACTTGCGGTTCTGGTCCTGATCCTCGCGCTGCCGCCGCTGACCCTCACGCTGCCGGCGGCGCTCGGCTTTCTCTGAGGCGGCGATGCGAACGCTCGACAGAATCGACCGGGCGTTGAGGCGGGCGCTGACTGCGCTTTGCTGCGTCCTCCTCGCGCTGATGGTGGCCTTCACGACGTACTCGGTAGTGATGCGCACCGCCTTCCTCGTCCCGCCGTTCTGGGGCGACACGCTGACGCTCTTCGCCAACATCTGGCTGGTGATGCTCGCCTTCGCCATCGCGGTCCGTGAAGACGCGAACATCGCGGTTGAGTCCCTATACACCTTCCTGTCCCCAGCCGCAGTGAAAGCCGTCAAGGCGTTCTGGCTGGCGCTCTTCGCCGTCATCGGCCTCGTAATGATGATCTACGGCTGGCAGGCGGCGCGGCGCATCCTCGGCGCCTACTGGGAACTCGGGAACCTGCCGAAATCCTACCCGATGGCGATCCTGCCGATCTCCGGCGCGCTGATCTTCCTCTCCGCCCTTCTCGCCATCGGCGACACGCTGAAGGGCCGGCGCTCGACGAACGAAGAAGACCGATAACAAAGGGAAGGAAACGACATGCAGAGGATATGGCTCGCCGCCCTCGCGGCGCTTCTCGCCACGGCGGCCGGCGCGGAGGAGAAGATCACCCTGCAGCTCGGCACCGCGGCGGCGCCCGGATGGTCGCTCGGCAAGCTGCTGAACGAGGTGTTGAAGCCTGGCATCGAGTCCCGCTCCGACGGGCGGATCGAGGTCGTCGTTCACGGCGGCGGCTCACTCTGCAGCGAGCATTCTTGTGTCGAGCAGATGGGCCTCGGCCAGATCGACATCGCCACCGTCTCCAGCGGAAATGTCGGCGCCTTCGGCGCGACCTTCGACATCATCAACCTGCCGTTCCTCTTCCGGGATCAGGAGGAGGCGAGCCGCATCCTCAACGACTGGCTCGCGCCTGAGCTTGCGAAGCGGGCCGAAAGCGAGATGGGCATGCATCTCATCGCGCTCGTCCCCGTCGGCGGGTTCCGTCAGGTCGTAAACACCGAGCGAGAGGTCCGCTCCCCCGCCGACATGAACGGCCTCAAGATCCGCGTCACCAAGAGCCCAACCGAGTTCAATCTCGTGAAGGCCTGGGGCGCGGCGCCGATCCCGTATGATTGGGCCTCGCTCTACGAGGGGCTGCAATCTGGCGTGGTGCAGGGGATGTATCTCCAGAACCCCTTCACCTCGGCCGGCAAGTTCTACGAGGTGGCGAGCCACGTCACCATGGTCGGCGCCGCCTGGAGCGCGCATCCGATCCTGATGAGCGAGGAACGCTACGAGGCGCTGCCCGACTGGGCGAAGAATGCGATCGACGAGACGGGCGCCGAACTTCAGACCAAGGGCTTCGCCTATGACGAGGCCTGGCAGCAGACCTCGGTCGAGGCGATGCAGGGCAAGGTGGCGATCTACCAGCCGACGGAGGACGAGATGGCGCTCTGGCGCGAAGGGGCGCGGGACGCCTGGGTCGCGGTGAAGGGCGCCTACGATCCGGCCCTCGCCCGCCGCATCCTCGACGAGCAGGGGCTCGACGCCTTCGCCGCCTCGCTCGAGGCGGCCGGCGCGCTCTGACGCCGCGGGGCCGGGCTTCGCTCCCGGCCCCCTCTCTCACCTCCGGAACCGGGGAGCCGCCGTGGCCGCCTTCATCGACGCGCATCACCATTTCTGGGACGTGGAGCGGAACCACTATCCTTGGCTGGCGGAAGCCGATCACGATCGCGGCTGGGGCGACTGGTCGGCGCTTCGGAACAACTATCTTCCCGAACACCTCCTCGCCGACGCGGCGGGGCTCCAACTCCTCAAGTCGGTTCACGTCCAGGCGAACTGGAACCCGGCCGACCCGCTGGGCGAGACACGGTGGCTCCACGAAGTGGCGGCGGACCCGGCGTCGCGCGGCTTTCCGCATGCCGTCGTCGCCTTCGCCGATCTTTCCGCTTCGGACGCGGCAGCGACGCTCGATGCGCACCAGCGCTACCCTCTCGTGCGCGGCATAAGGCAGGTCCTGAACCGGCACACAGATCCCAAGCTGAACCGCGCGCCGAAGGACTTTCTCTCCGACCCGACCTGGCGGAAGAACCTCGGCCTTCTAGCGTCGCGGGGCCTCTCGTTCGATGCTCAGATCTATCAGCATCAGGCGCCGGCGCTGGCGGAACTGGCGCGAACTTACCCTGATCTTCGCATCGTCATGGATCATGCGATGATGCCCGCGGAGCGAGACCCCCTCAGCCTCGAGGGCTGGCGCCGCGGCGTCACGCTTCTCTCCAGGGCGCCGAACGTCGCGATGAAGCTGAGTGGCTTCGGCATGGTCGACCTCGACTGGACGCCGGAGAGCATCCGGCCCTTCGCGCTCCACTGCATCGAAAGCTTCGGGCCGGAGCGCTGCATGTTTGGCTCCAACTTTCCGGTCGACCGTCTGATGAGCAGCTATCTCCGGCTTTGGGAGAGCTACGAGGACATCGCGTCGAGCTTCACCCCGGTCGAGCGCGACGCGATGTTTCGGCGCACTGCGGAGTGCTTCTACCGGCTCTAGCGGGTCGCCCCCCGCGCGCGGAAGACCTGCGCCGCGGTGACGAGCGCGGCGAGGAGAGCGGCCGCCGCATAGCCCCAAGCGAAGCCTGCGACGCCGAGTACCGCGCCAGTGGCTGCGGCGCCAAGGGCGGCGCGCTCCGCCGTGCGGGTCGGCGAGAGCCAGTGCTCCTGCGTCGCCGCCGCGGCGAGAACCGCGGCCGCCGTCGCGCCGAGCGCGGGGAGAAGCGGACTCCCGTCGCCCTGCAGGAGCAGGGACTTCTCGTAAACGAAGAGGAACGGCAGGACGTAGAGCATCAGCGAAAGCCGCGTCGCCTCCCACGCCGTCCTAAGATACCCGGCCCCGGAGATCGCGCTCGCCGCCAGCGCAGCGGCGGCGACCGGCGGTGTCACTGACGACATCACCGCGAAATAGAGGATGAAGAAGTTGGCGGTAAAAAGATCGACCCCGGTCGCGACCACGATCGGCCCGGCGATGGCGCTCGCCAGCACATAGGCGCCGACGGTGGGAATGCCGGCCCCGAGGATCACACACATCGCCGCGGTGAGAAGAAGCGCGATGAGCTCCGAACCGCCGGAAAGCACATCCACCAGGGAGCCGAGCGGAACCGCCGCCCCGGTGGCGGTGATCGATTCCGCGAGGAGGCCGATGGCGCCAACGACGACGGCGATGGAGGCCCCCATCTTGGCGCCCTCGATCATCCCCTGGGCCAGCTTCCGCCCGAAATCGACCAGCGCCGCGGCGAAAGCGGCGGCGGGCCGAGCAGGACGAACCGTCAGAATCTCGATCGGAATCATCGCGAAGCGGGTCGCTGCGATGGCGATCACCGCCCAGAAACCGGCGAACGAGACCGAATACAGATTGAGTAGGAGATAGACGAGCACCCCCGTCGGGATCGCGAAGACCGGCAAGAAGCGGAAGAGGACGCGAAGATCCGGCCGCGCATCCTGACGGCCGATGCCTAGCGCGCGGGACTTGAAGAAGACGCTGGCGAGAAGCGCGATGTAAAAGAGCGCCGCCGGGATGATCGCCGCCGCGGCGACGTCAAGATAGGGGACCGAGAGCACCGCCGCCATGATGAAGGCGACCGAGCCCATCACCGGCGGCACGAGCTGTCCGCCGGTTGAGGCGGCCGCCTCGATGGCCCCGGCGGTCTCCGCCGAATAGCCCTCTCGCTTCATGATCGGGATCGTGTAGGAGCCGGTGATCGCCACGTTGGCGACCGCGGCGCCGGTGACGGTGCCCATCAGGCTCGAGCTCACGACAGCGCTCAGCCCGGCGCCGCCCGGCACCTTGCTGCTGACCCACTTGCCCGCCTCGATGAAGGCGCGGTTGCCGTCGAGCGCTTCTAGGAGCCCGCCGAACACCATGAAGAGGAAGATGAAGTTCGCAGAGATCGCCATGAACTGGCCGAAGAGCCCGCTGAAGAGGCCGATCGAGAGGTTCGAGACCACAGTGTCGAAGGGGATCCGGCTGGCCGCGGCGAAGCTCGGTAGGAGATAGCCAAAGAAGTTGTACAGCACAGCCGCAAGCGCGATCAGCGGCAGCGCGAGACCCCAGCGCAGCCGTGTCGCCTCCAGCACGACGAAAATGAGGATAACTCCGACCCACACATCCGGCGGCTCGGGGAATCCCTGGCCGACGATCAGCGTGTCGTAGTTCCATTGGATGTAGACCGAGCAGAAGAACGCAGCGATGGAGAGCGCGACCAACCAGACCGTCCGCACGACGCTCCGCGTCTCCACCGCAGCGCCGAGGAGGACGAGCTGGAGCGCAATCCCGAGATGGGTGTTCTGCACCAGCACCGATGGCTGGATCGGCGTTTGCGTCGCGACGAGTTGGTAGAGCGTCATCGCGAGGGCGAGCGCCGCGATGAGAGCGGCGAGGCCGCGGCGCAGGATGATCGCGCCGCGGCCCGAAACGACGGCGTGGTTCATGTTGCGGTCAGGACGCCGGTCACTTTACGAGGCCGGCCTCGCGATAGGCGCGGAGCGCGCCGGGGTGCAGCTTCTCCTCGATCCCGTAGGGCAGAAACGCCGGCGTGAAGAGGACGCCGAGCCCGCCGGCGGCGTTGATCTCGGAGAGATGCGCCAACGTCTGCTTCACGAACTCGTAGGCCGCCTCCTCCGGGAAGCTGGCGTCGACGCCCACGAAATCGGGATTGGCGTAGGTCATCAGGTCGCCGTCCTGGATCGGCAGCGTGCCGGCCGGGACCGTGAGGATGTGATAGGGGACGCCGCGCTCGTCATGCGTCTTTCGCAGCACCTCCTCGGTCCAGGGTATGATGCGGAAGCCGCGGCCCGCCTGCTCGAGGCTGAGGATGCCCGGTACGACGCCGACCTTGTCGTCCGCTGCATTGTACCAGCTAAGCACGAGGCCGACGTCGATGGTTCCGTCGAGAAGCCCAGAGAAAATGTCTGCGAAGGAGAGATACTGAAGGTTCACATGGTCGAAAACGCCGGCCGCCTTCAGCGTCTCCTCGGCCATCACCGTCGCGGTGCCGGCCTTCGGGCCGAGCGCCACGGTCTTGCCGGCGAGATCCTTGGCGGTGGCGATGTCGCTCTCCGCGGTCGCCAGCATCCAGATCGGCCAGGTGGCGTTCATCAGCGCCTTGATATCGAGATCGCCGAGACCCTCCTGAAAGGGCGCCTGCTTCTTCGAAGCGAGCCAGGGCGAGATCGGATCGGTGTTGAATATGAGGGCGGTCCGGTCGGACGCGCCGATGGCGAAGCGGAGGTTGTAGATGTAACCCTGCGTCGGCTGCGGCTTGGAGCGGAGTGTCTCTGAGTTCTTCTCCAGAATCCGCGCAATGCCGAGCGACCACTCGTATTCTCCGATGCCGGCCGGCGCCGTCAGGTGATCGACGGTCGCCTGTTGCGCTGTCGCCGCGCAGGCCATTGCGGCGAGCGCCGCAGCTCCACCCAACGCACGCCGCAGCGCTGCCGTGAACCCCGTCATCTTGTTTCTCCCTTACGTGCGCTTGCGCGCTTCTTCGCCAGCATAGTTGACATAAAGATTGCTGACATTCTTATAATGCGACCAGATCGGCGCGGAGTCCAGACGCCGCGCCCTCACTCGGGAGTGCTCGGAATGCCGCCTGCCGATTATCGAATTCCGCTCGACGCGGTCGGCGCGCTTGGCTCCGGCCTGAGCCGCCCCGAATGCATCCTCGCGCAGCGGAACGGGCATCTCTGGATTTCCGACGACAAGAGCGGGGTGGTCCACATCGCCCCCGACGGCGCGCAGCGGCGCATCGGCGCCCTCGGCGGCGCGCCGAACGGCATCGCCATGGATCGCGACGGCTCCTTCGTCGTCGCCAACATCGATTCCTGCTCGGTGCAGCGCCTTCACCGCGACGGCGCGCACGAGACGATCCTCGACCGCCTCGACGGCCAGCCACTCGGCGCCGTCAATTTCGCGATCTTCGACAGCCGGTGGCGTCTATGGGTCTCAGTCTCGACCCGCACCGAGCCGCGACGGGCGGCGATCGCGGAGCCTCGGCCGGACGGTTATGTCATGATGATTGAGGGCGGCCGGGCGCACATCGTCGCCGACGGCTTCTACTTCACCAACGAGATCCGCTTCAGCGCCGACGAACAGACGCTCTTCGTCGCTGAGACGGCGAAGGGCCGCGTCTCGGCCTTCGACGTGGCCGGCGACGGCAGCCTTTCGGGGCGTCGCATCCACGGGCCGGATGGCTACTTCGAAGGCTGCCTCGTCGACGGGATCGCGGTGGACGCGGAGGGCGCGCTCTGGATCACCGAGATCACCCGGAACGCGATCATCGTCGCGCCCCCGAACGCCGAGCCCCGCATTGTCGCCGAGGATCCGGCGGCGGACCGGATCAACTTCCCGACCTCGGTGACATTCGGCGGCCCCGATCTCCGCGACGTCTATGTCGGCTCGCTAAAGGCCGATCGGCTCGCGACGTTCCGCTCCCCGGTCGCCGGGCTGCCGCAACCGCATTGGGGAATCGGTTGACCGGCCCGACCCGCTTGCCGGCGGTTCCCTGATGAACGCGCCGGCGCCGGGCGCGACGGGAACTTCGCGGGCCGACGCGGCGCTCGGCGTCGGCTTCGTCCTCGCGTTCCACACCGCCATCGTGACCGCGGCGCAATCCGCCCCCGTTCTCGCGCCGCTCGCCGCCGCCTCGGTCGGCGCGCGGCCCGAAAGCGTCGGCTATTTCACCGCCATCGTTTTCGGCACCGCGCTCCTCTCCGCCAACGGCATCGTCGGTCTCGTGACGCGCCTGGGGTCCTTCCTCGGCGCCGCTGCGGCGCTTGCGATGGCGGGTGTGGGGCTTGTCGTCCTCAGCCTCGCGGAAACGGTCTGGCAGGTCTGTCTCGGCGCAGTGCTGATCGGGATCGGCTACGGGCCGGTGAACCCGATCGGCTCGCGCGTTCTTCTCAAGGTCTCGCCGCCGCACCGACGGAATCTGATCTTCTCGCTGAAGCAGTCGGGCGTCGCCATCGGCGGGGCCATCGCCGCGGTGGCGCTGCCGGCTCTGGCGCTCGCCTTCGGATGGCGCGCCGCGGTGCTTGGAACCTTCGTCTTCGCACTCGTAGTCGCCCTCGCGGCGGCGCCGATCCGCTTCCAACTCGGAGACGACGCCGAGCCCGGCGCCTCGATCCGGGTCCGCGGCCCGATCTCGGTCGGCCTCGCACTGCTCTGGTCGGCGGAGCTTCGGACGATGGCGGTGGCGGTTTTTACCTTCTCGATGGCGCAGTTCGGCTTTATGTCGGTCTACGTGACGCTACTCTGGTCCTGGCTCGAGGTGCCGCCGGAGACGGCGGCGGCGCTTCTTTCGGTCCTTCTAATCAGTTCGCTTTTCGGGCGGCTCTTCTGGGGCTGGCGCGCGGACAGCGGGCGGCCGCAGCGGGTGCTCTTCACTCTCGCATGGACCGGGGCGTTCCTTGTCGCCGGCATTCTGCTTCTATCGCCCGACTGGCCGCTCTGGCTCGCGGCCCTCTTCAGCGCCGCGCTCGGGCTCGGAC
>CALFYQ010000134.1 GCA_937952085.1 uncultured Paracoccaceae bacterium
CATATCGACGAGTTCCACGAGGCGGCGGAGTGGATGAAGGCGGTCACGCTTCAGACGGCGCTCGCCAACATGAACGCCCCGCTCCATCCCGGCGCGCTTCGCTACTACCGCGAGGCCGGGGTCGAGATCCCCGACGCGCTCGTGCCGCCGGAGGCCAAATGATGGACGGCGCGGCGGCGAAGGGGCGGGACGCGCTCGACCGGATGTTCCGGCCGCGGTCGGTGGCCGTGGTCGGGGCTTCGGCCACGCCCTCGAAGATCGGCGGCGTGCCGGTCGACTATCTCAAGTCCCTCGGGTTTCAGGGTCGGGTAATTCCGGTCAACCCGAAGGCCGACGAGATTCAGGGCCTTCCGGCCTACAAGTCCCTCGCCGCCGCGCCGGGGCCGATCGACCTAGCCATCGTCGCCGTCCCGGCGGCGATGGTGGAGGCCGCGCTGGAGGACGCCATCGCCGCCGGCGTGCCGGCGCTCGTGATCTTCTCCTCCGGCTTCGCCGAGGTCGGGCCGGAAGGCGCCGCCGCGCAGGCGCGCATCGTGGCGCGGGCGAAGGAGGCGGGGATCCGCCTTCTCGGCCCCAACTGCCTCGGCTTCATGACCGTCGCGGAGGATTGCTTCGCCACCTTCACGCCGGTTCTCCATCTCGGCAAGCCGCCGATCGGCAAGGTCGGCATCGTCAGCCAGTCGGGCGCGTTCGGCGCCTATGCGCTCACCCTCGCGCGGCTCCGCGGCATCGGCGTCAGCCACTGGATCACCACCGGCAACGAGGCCGATCTCGGCTTCGCGGAATGCGTCGAATGGCTTGCGGCGGACCCCGCCACCGAGGTCATCGTCGGCTATGTCGAGGGCGTTCGGGACGGCGCGCGCCTCCGCGCCGCCTTCGAGGCCTGCCGCGCCGCCGGCAAGCCGCTGGTGCTGGTGAAGGTCGGCCGGACCGATGTGGGCGCCGCGGCCGCCGCCTCCCACACCGCCGCGCTCGCCGGCGAGGATGCGGTCTTCGACGGCGTCTTCCGGCAATACGGCGTGATCCGGGCGGATTCGATCGAGGCCTGTTTCGACATCGCCTACGCCGCCGCCATCTCCACCCTGCCGAAGGGGCGGCGCGCAGGTTTTTACACCATCTCCGGCGGCGCCGGCGTGCTGATGGCCGACGAGGCCGCGGCGCGCGGCCTCGAAGTGCCCGCGCTGACCGACGAGACGCAGCGAAAGGTGCTCGACATCGTGCCCTTCGCCGGCGCCCGCAACCCGCTCGACATCACCGGCCAGGTGATGAACGTCGAGGGCGCCTTCCGCGCCGCGCTGGATCTCATGGCGGCGGACGGGACGGTGGACCTCATCGTCTCCTTCCTCGCGCTCAGCGGCCTCAGCCCGACGATGGGCCCGCAGATCGCGGCGGATGTGGCGGCGGTGCGGGCCTCCGCGCCCGACGTGCCGCATTTCGCCGTCACCGTCCCCTCCCCCGCCTATCGCGCGACGCTGGAGGCGGCGGGCGTCCCCGTCTTCGAGGACCCGAACCGCGCCGTCCGCGCCGCGGCGGCGCTCGCCGCCTTCGCGGAGCGGCGGGGAGCGGCGTCGGCCGCGCCGGCGCCCGGCCCGAAGCTCGACATCCCGAACGCCTCCACCGAGCCCGAGGCGCTTTCGCTGCTGAGGGCGGCCGGCCTCCCCGTCATCCCGTTCGAACTGGCGAAGACGCCGGCGGAGGCGGGCGCGGCGGCGGCGCGGCTCGGCGGCAAGGTCGTCGTCAAGGTCGTCTCCCCCGACATTCTCCACAAGACCGAGGCCGGAGGGGTGAAGCTGAACCTCGAAGGCGCCGCGGCGGCCGCCTCCGCCGCCGAGGCGGTGCGCGCCTCCGCCCGCGCCCATGCGCCGGAGGCGCGGATCGACGGGGTGATGGTCGCGCCGATGGCGAAGGGCGTCGCCGAAGTGGTGATCGGCGTGCAGCGGGATCCGGCCTTCGGCCCGGTCGTGATGTTCGGCATGGGCGGCGTCCATGTCGAGGCGCTGCGCGACGTCGTCTTCCGCGCCGCGCCGTTCGACGAGGAAGAGGCGATGCGGATGATCCACGAGATCCGGGCGCTCCGCCTTCTCACCGCCCCGCGCGGCGCCCCGCCGGCCGACCTTCCCGCCATCGCGACGCTCGTCGCCGCAATCTCCCGCCTCGCCGCCGCCAATGCGGACGCGCTCGAAAGCCTCGATCTCAACCCGGTCCTCGTCGGGCCGGAGGGCGAGGGTTGCGTGCTGGTGGACGCGCTGCTGATCGGCCGGTGAGCCGCCGGCCCGTCCTAGTCTCCGCGCCCGGCCTCGCGGGCGCGGAGCGCCTGCACCGTCTCGGAGGAGATCGGCGCGTCGAAGATCGCGGCGATGGCGTCGATCAGGTCGGAAAGGTCCGCCTCGGCGCGCAGCCAGTCGAAGGCTTCGCCGCGGTCCGAGGCGAAGCGCTCCATCCGCGCCAGGGCGTAGGTGCTCATCTGGATCGCAAGGCCATAGCGGTGGCGCACCAGGTCGGCCGGCAAATGCGGCTTCGCCTCCAGCAGCGCCTCGAGACCGATGATCAGGCCCTCGTCCTGCGCCCGCCGCTCGAACTGGCGCCACATCGGCCGGTCGAGCCAGAGCATCCCGAGGAAGCGGAGATAGGAGCTTCGCCCGCCGCTTTCGCGAAGATACTCATGAAGCGGCCGGCTGAGCGCCGCGGCGACGTCGCGCGAGGTGAGCGGCGCGCCGGCCGCTTCCGCCCGCATCCGCATCAGGATCTCGACCCGCGCGCGGTTGATCGGCGTCGTCCGCAATTCGAGGATCGCCGCGACCAGCCCCTCGCGGGAGCCGAAATGGTAGTGGATCGCGCTCTCGTTCCGCTGCCCGGCGGCCTGGGTGATGCGCCGCAGCGGCGTGTTGGAGAGGCCTTCCTCCGAGAAGATGCGCTCGGCGGCGAGGATGATCGCGGTCCGCGTCGCGTCCCGGCGGCTCGGCCGCCGCGCGTCGGCGATGTCTCCGTCACTCATGCCGGCTCCTCGGAAGCGCGAAAGTAATTCATATACATTAAGTCAGGCGTCATGACCACAACCGAATCCGCCCCTCTCGTCCGCGTCGCGAAGGCCGAAAACGTGGCGACGATCTCACTGAATCGCCCGGAAAATGGCAACGCCATGACGCAGCCGCTCTGGGAGGCGCTGCACGAAGCCGTCGCCGGGGCCGCAGGCGACCCCGAAACCCGCGCCATCGTCCTCACCGGCGCGGGCGCCGCCTTCTGCGCCGGGGCCGATCTCGACCGCCTCCGCGCCTTCGCCGACGGGGCGACGCCCGACGTGCCGCGGCGCCGCGCGAACCCCGAAGTGCCCGGCGCGCTCGACCTGCCGCCCGGCTTCGACGACCGGTATTCCTGGCTCGCCCGCGTGCCGAAACCGGTGATCGCCGCGCTGAACGGGCCGGCGGTCGGCTCCGGCTTCGCGCTGGCGATGTTCTGCGACATCCGCATCGCCGCGGCGGAGGCGAAATTCTCCACCGGCTTCGCCCGGCTCGGCCTGATCGGCGAGATGGCGCTGCCCTGGATCCTCTCCCGCGCCGTCGGCCCGCATGTGGCGGCGGACCTTCTCTTTTCCGCCCGTTTCGTCAGCGGCGCGGAGGCGGAGCGGATCGGCCTCGTCAATCGCGCCGTCCCGGCCGCCGACCTGGCCGCCGCGGCGCAGGACTATGCCGCGACCATGGCGCGGGAGGTCTCCCCCGCCTCCGTCGCGACGATGAAGCAGCAGCTCTGGCGCGGCCTCGTGCAGGATCTCGACGCGGCGGTGGAGGACTACATGCCCGCCATGGCCGAAAGCTTCCGCACGGAGGATTTCCGCGGGCGCGCCCGCGCCCTGATCGCGCGGCTGACGCGGGCCAAATAGCCCGGCTCAGGCGGCCCGGAACCGGGTGAGCTGGGCCGGCGCCGCGCCGAGCGTAAGGTCGATCGCGAGGAGCCGCCGGTGCAGGCGGGCAATCTCCGCCTCCTCCGTCACCCCGATGGCGCCGTGCATCTGCACCGTCTCGTTCGCGACGAGCCGCCCGGCCTCGCCCGCCATCGCCTTCGCGGCGGCGACGATGCGGCTCCGCTCGGCCGCGCCGCCCGTCTCGAACTCCCGCGCCGCGCGCTGAACGAGCGCGCGCGCCAGTTCCTTCTCGCACCAGCATTCGGTCAGCCGGTGCCGGAGCGCCTGGTTGGCCGAAAGCGGCCGGCCGAACTGCACGCGGGTCTTCAGGTGCTCCCGCGTCAGCTCGATCGCCCGCTCCATCGCGCCGACCGCCTCTGAAGCCATCGCCAGCGCGGCGAGGTCGAGCGCGCGGTCCAGCGCATGGGCGGCCGCGGCGCCCGTCGCCAGCACGCGCTCGGCCGGCGCCGCGACGAAGGCGAATTCCGCGGCGTCGCCGCCATCCCACATCCGGTAACGCCGCACCTCCGCCGCCGCAGAAGCGGAGACGAGGACGAGCGCCGGCGCGCCGCCGTCCCCCCGCGCCGAGACGATCAGCCGGTCCGCCAGCGCGCCGCCCCAGACCACCGTTTTCGCGCCGGAAAGCCGGCCGGCGGCGTCGAGCCGCGCCGCGCCGGGCGTGCGCGCCCAGCCTCGGCCCGGCTCCGTCCAGGCCGGCGCAGGCCGCGTCTTCCCCGCCACCAGATCGGCCAGCAGCGCCGCCTCGCCGCATTCCGAGAGGATCGAGGCGGCGGCCACGGCGACCGGAATCCAGGCCTCGCTCATCCCGCCTCGGCCGAAGGCCCGGGCCACCGCCGCGATCTCCTCCGGCCCGCCCTCGACGCCCCCGGCCGCTTCCGGGGCCGAGACGCCGAGAAGGCCGAGCGCGGCGAGTTCGGCCCAGATCGCGGCGGCCTTGGCTTCGTCCGCGAGGCAGCGCGCGCGCCGCGCCGCCCCGAATTCGCCTTCGACCCAGCGAAGCGCCGCCTCGTAGATCGGCGAGGCGGCCTCCGCCACGGCGGTCATCCCGTTCATCGAAACCTCCTCAGAGCCCGAGCACGCGGCGCGACAGCACTTCGAGCTGAACCTCGCTCGACCCGGCGGCGATGGTGTAGCCGCGGTGATGCAGCAGCCTCAGCGCCGACATCGCCGCCGCCGGCGGCCCGACCTCGAGCCCGAGCCCCTCCTCCGCGGCGCGCGCCGGGTCGAAGGGGAGCGCGGCGGGCCCGTAGCATTCCGCGATCAGCGCCTCGAAGCTCTGGATCAGGCGGCTGCCGGTCAGTTTCAGCATCGACACCTCGTCGCTGACCGCCCGACCCGCCTCGATATCGTGGAGGAAACCGAGAAACCGCTCCTCGAGGGCCAGGAGCCGCACTTCGAGCCGCGCCGCGCGGGTCAGCATGTCCCGGTCGGCGCCGGCCCAGTCCATCGCCGCGCGGAGCCGCTTCAGGAGCCGTTTGTTCTCGGCCACCCGGGAGACGAAGATCCGCTCAGGCCCCAGCGCGTGCATGGCGACCGCCCAGCCCGCGCCCTCGTCGCCGAGCCGGTTCCAGTCGGGAACCTCGACCTCGTCGAAGAAGACCTCGTTGAAGCCGTGAACGCCGTTCATCCAGCGGATCGGCCGCACCGTCACGCCCGGCGTCTTCATGTCGATCAGGAGCGCGGTGATCCCGCCATGCCGGCCCGCCTCCGTGTCGGAGCGCGCGAGGCAGAGGATCCAGTCCGAATTATGGGCGTCCGACGTCCAGATCTTCGAGCCGTCCACCCGCCAGACGCCGCCATCCCGCCGCGCCCGCGTGCGCAGCGCCGAGAGGTCGGAACCCGCGCCCGGCTCGGAAAAGCCCTGGCACCAGACCTCCCGCCCCGAGACGATCGGCGGCAGGAAGCGCGCCTTCTGCGCCTCGGTGCCGAAGGCGATGATCGCCGGGCCAATGGTGGAAAGGCCGAGTCCCTCGGTCGCCGGCGCGTCGGCGAGGGCGCTTTCCTCGTCGAGGATCGCGCGGAGCCGCGGAGGCAATTCCGCCCCGCCATAGTCCTTTGGCCAGGAGGGCGCGGACCAGCCGCGCTCGGCGAGAAGCGCGATCCAGCCCCGCATCTCGGCGCCGGAAAGATAGGCCCCCTTCGCCACGCGCGCCTTCAGCGCCGCCGGCAGGCGCGCCGCGAGGAACTCGCGCACGTCCCGGCGGAACGCCGCTTCGGTCTCGCTATCGGTTCGCACACGCCCGCTCCCATCGCCTCGTTGGACACATTTTTAATGTGTTCTCGTTAATTTGTCGAGTGGCGAAAAGGAGCGGGGGGCGCGAAATCGCGCTTCGAAACGGCGGGCGAACGAGCGTCAGAGATAACGCGTCGGGATCGCGGTGGTGAATTTCAGCTCTTCCATCGAGATCATTGAGTTGATCTGGCTGAACTCCAGCTTCTCGATCATCCGCTTGTAGACGCTGTCATAGGTGGCGATGTCCGGGACCAGCACCTTGAGGATGTAGTCCACCGTGCCGGTCAGCCGGTACGCTTCGGTGATCTCGGGAATTTCCTCGATCAGCGTGCGGAACTGGTTGAGCCAGGACATCTCGTGCCGCGGCGCCGTCACGCCGATGAAAACGGTCATCGGCACGTTGGCGCGGGCCTGGTCGATCAGCGCGACCCGGCCCTTGATCAACCCGGCCTCCTCCATCCGCTTGATCCGCCGCCAGCACGGCGTCTGCGAAAGGCCCACTTCCTCCGAGATGGCGTTGACCGGCGTGTCGCTGTTCGACTGGAGGATGTCGAGGATGCGCTGGTCGATCTCGTCGAAGGTGAAGGTCTCCGCGGGCCGGCGGGCGCGGCCGGCCCCGTTCCCAGAGCCGGCGCCCCCGCTCATGCCGGCACGAACTCCAGCACGGTCCCGCAGGTCTCGGCGGGCGGAACGGCGAGGCCGGCGGCGGTCTTCACCGAGGGGATCCCCGCCTTGGAGAGGCAGCCCGCGGCCGCCCCCATGTCGGAGACCTTGATGCGGAGCGCGGCGAAGGCGCCCTTCGGCGTCGCCGAAAGGTCGATCCCCGGATAGAGCTTCGCCATCGCCGCCGGCGTCATCAGCGTCAGCGGCGCGGAGTTCGGCCCGGTCGTCACCTTCAGCCCGCCCTCGCTCTCGGAGACCGCGCCGGCCGCCCAGAGCCGGGCGAAGCGCGGCGCGTCGGCGGCCGGGTCGTCGCTCAGCGCCAGCATGCCGCCAAGCCCGCAGGCGGTGTTCGGATGGGTCAGCAGCTCCGGCAGCCAGACCGCCTCCCGCGTCTTGTGCTGGCACATGAAGACGGTGCCGAAGGGCGCCTCGCCCGGCGCGAACTGCACGGTGGAGAAGGCTGCCACCCCCTCCTTTCCGCCCGGCAGCGGCACCGGGCGGGAGAAATCCCCGAGCCCGACGGTCGGGATGCCGAGCGCGCCGAGCGCCTCGGCCGCCGCCGCGGCGTCGTCGATACGGCAGGCCAAGGCGTGAAGCCCCTGCCCCTTCTCCCTCAGCGCCTTCACCCCGTTGACATTGCCTTCCGTCTCCCTCAGCACGCCGAGCAGCTCGAAATAGTCGTCCGGGAACATGATCGTGTGGTTCGCGGTGCCCTTGGCGGCCGAATGCAGCCCGCGCGGCGAGATCGTGAAGCCGAGCGCGGCGTAGCGGCGCTCGGACTCGTCGAGGTCGTTCACCATCAGGAAGACGTGGTCGACGCCTTTCACGGGGTGGGACATGGCGGGCTCCTTCTGATGCGATTGGTGCTCAGCGCCGGACCGGCGCCAGCGTGATCTCGTGGACGGCGACGTTGGGGTTCATCCGGGCGACCTGCAAGGCCAGCGCCGCCATGTCCTCCGGCTGGATCATCGCCGCCGCCGTCGCCGGGTCGTAGCCTGGCCGGCGCGTCATCAGCGGCGTCGCCACCTCGGCCGGACAGAGCGCGCAGGAGCGGATGCCGTTCCTCCCCTCCTCGCTGTTGAGGCTGGCCGAAATGTCGGAGAGCGCGTGCTTCGAGGCGCCATAGGGCACGCCGCCCGCCGGCGAATGGAACCGCCCGGCCCAGGAGGAGGTATGGATCATCACCCCGCCGCCCTGCGCCCGCATCGCCGGCAGCGCCGCGGCGATGACGTTGAGCGCGCCGGTGACGTTGATGCGGATCACCTCGTCCCACGACGCCCAGTCAAGCTCCGCCCAGCGCCGCTTCGGGATGTTGAGCCCGGCGTTGTTGCACAGAACGCCGATCCCGCCGAAGGCTTCGGCGATGCGCCCCGCCATCGCCGCCATGCCCTCGCGGTCGGTCACGTCGCCGGGCTCGATCAGCGCCTTCGCGCCCCTGGGCAGCGCGGCGGCGACCGCCTCCAGCGCCTCCCGGCTCCGGGCCGTGAGCGCGACGGCGTAGCCCGCTCCGGCGAAGTCCCGCGCCATCGCCGCGCCGATGCCCGACCCTGCCCCGGTGATCCATACCGATTCGAGCATCTGTCTGCTTCCATCCTGCCGATTTGCCCCGTTTCTATGCTACCGACTGCTCATTTTGTAGAGTTTTTTTCTCCCACAGGCTTGGAGCGCAGGAAACCGATTGACACCGCCGGCCCGCTCCCCAAAGTCGGGGGCCGTCAACGATTGCTGAACGCCGCGCCTTCCGAAGCGGCAAAGATCGACCGGGAGACTTGAGAATGGGACATCCGAATGCGGGGCTCCGCCTCGCTCTCGCCGGGGCCATGGCCCTCGGCGCGCTGGCCGGCTCCGCTGCGGCCGAAGACGTGAAGAAGGGCGGGACCGTCACGGTCCACATGAATTCGGAGCAGCGCATCCTCAACCCCGCGCTCCGCGCCTCGACCGGCGTCTACAACATCTCCGGCAAGATCGTGGAGCCGCTGATCGACAAGAGCTACGAGGGCTATGTCCCCGTGCTCGCGACCGAGTGGTCCACCTCGCCGGACGGTCTCCAGATCACGCTGAAGCTCCGCGAGGGCGTGAACTGGCATGACGGAAAGCCCTTCACCTGCGACGACGTCGCCTTCACGGCGATGGAGATGTGGAAGAAGCTGCTGAATTACTCCTCCACGCTCCAGCAGTATCTCGACAAGGTGGATTGCCCGGACCCGCACACCGCGGTCTTCAACTATTCCCGGCCGATGCCGCTCGACCTGTTCCTCGCGGCGATGCCGGATCTCGGCCACCCGATGCCGAAGCACCTCTTCGAGGGCACGGACATCATGAAGAGCCCGCTCAACACCGCGCCGGTCGGCACCGGCCCGTTCAAGTTCGTCGAATACGAGCGCGGCCAGTACGTCATGGCGGTGAAGAACGAGGACTACTGGCGCGAGGGCTATCCCTACGTCGACCGGATCGTCTGGCGCTTCATCAAGGACAAGTCCGCCGCCGCCGCCGCGCTCGAAGCCGGCGAGGTGCAGGAATCGGGCTTCATCGGCGTCTCGATGGCAGATATCGAGCGGCTCTCGAAGGATGACCGTTTCGATGTCGGCACTCAGGGCTACGAGAACAACGTCGCCCACTCGACCCTCGAGTTCAATCACCGTAACCCGATCCTCGCGGACCTGAAGGTCCGGCAGGCGATGTATCACGGGCTCGATATCGACTATGCGATCAAGACGATCATGCGCGGCTTCGCCAAGCCGGGCCGCGGCCCGGTGCCCTCCGCCGGCGGCGCGAACTACACCGACGACGTGACGACCTATCCCTACGACGTCGAGCTGGCGAAGAAGATGCTCGACGAGGCCGGCTACCCGGTGAAGGACGACGGCTTCCGCTTCAAGCTGCGGCACCGGCCGGCGCCCTGGGGCGAGTACACGCAGCTCTGGGCCGAATACTACGCGCAGGCGATGAAGGAGATCGGCATCGACGTCGAGATCCTGACCAACGACGCGCCGGGCTTCCTGAACGGCGTCTACCGCGACCACGACTTCGACACCGCGAACGGCTGGCACCAGTTCCGCTCGGACCCCGCGGTCTCGACGATGGTCTGGCTCCGCTCCGGCTCGCCGGTCGGCACGCCCTGGACCAACCAGTTCGGCTGGCAGTCCGACGAGATGGACAAGATGATCGACGACGCCGCATCGGAACTCGACCCGGCGAAGCGGGCGGAGATGTACCACGCGATCCAGCGCAAGGCGATGGAGGAGCTTCCGGTCATCTTCGCGATCGAGCACCCGTTCATCTCGGTCACCTCGAAGAAGCTGAAGAACCACCACAACACCCCGCGGTGGAACTCCTCGAGCTGGTACGACCTCTGGATCGACGAGTGATCCGGGCCTGAACCCGGGCCGGGCGCCTCAGCCCGGCCCAACCCTCGCCGCGGCCCCGCCGCGCGCCCCCGCCCCGCCCCTTCGAGGAGATGGAAGCGCCGATGCCGCTGACGGTTCCGCCGATCCTGGCCTACGCCCTCCGCCGCCTGATCCAGGCCGCGCCGGTCGTCGTCCTGATCATGATCGGCACCTTCCTCCTGCTGAAACTGGCGCCGGGCGACACGGTGGACGCGCTGGTCGGCGACATGGGCGGCGCCGACGCGGCCTTCATCGAGCGGCTTCGCATCGAATACGGGCTGGACCAGCCGGTCTGGGTGCAGCTCTGGCGCTACATGGTGAAGCTCGCCAGCTTCGATTTTGGCTGGAGCTTCGTCTACGAGCAGCCGGTCTCCACCGTGCTGATGGACCGGCTCGGCAACACGCTCCTCCTGATGGCGACCTCGCTCAGCCTCGCCTTCACCATCGGCGTCCTGCTCGGCGCCATCGCGGCGCGGCGCGCCTATTCGCTTTCCGACAACATCATCTCGACGCTCGGCCTCGTCTTTTACGCCACGCCCAGCTTCTTCCTCTCGCTGATGATGATGCTGATCTTCTCGGTGAAGCTCGGCTGGCTGCCGGTCGGCGGGATCAAGACGATCGGCGCCTTCTACGACGGCTGGAAGCATGTCTGGGACGTGGCGCTGCACCTCGTCATGCCGACCGCCGCGCTCTCGCTCATCTACCTCGCCTTCTATCTCCGGCTGATGCGCGCCGCGGTGCTCGAAGTCGCCGAGCTCGACTACGTCCGCACCGCCCGCGCCAAGGGCGCCGGGGAGACGCGGCTGATGGCGCATCACATCATGCGGAACGCGCTCCTCCCGGTGGTGACGCTCCTCGGCCTCCAGTTTTCCACCGTGCTCGGCGGCTCCGTCGTCGTGGAGACGATCTTCACCCTGCCAGGCCTCGGCCAGCTCGCCTACCAGTCGGTGATCCAGCGCGATCTCAACACGCTGATGGGCATCATCTTCCTCTGCGCGATCATTGTGGTGGTGGTGAACTTCCTCACCGATCTCCTCTACGCCCGCCTCGACAGCCGGATCGAACTGAAATGACGACGCTCGACACGGATCTGCGCCCGCCCGAGCCCTCGCGCCTCGTCGTCTTCTGGCGGCGTTACCGGCGGAACCGCGCCGCGCTCTTCGGGCTCGCGCTCTTCGCCCTTGTCGTGGCGATGGCGCTCACCGCCGGGATCGTCGCGCCGGGGGATCCGCTCGCCCGCGCCGGCGATCCGCTCACCCCGCCCTTCATGGACGCTGCCGTCCCCCTCGGCACCGACCAGCTCGGGCGGGACATCTTTGCCGGCATCTTCTACGGCGCCCGCATCTCGCTGATGATCGGCGTCGTCGCCACGCTCATCTCCATCGGCATCGGCGTCGTGATCGGCGCCCTCGCCGGCTATTTCGGCGGCTGGGTGGACGATGTGCTGATGCGCGTGACGGAGGCGTTCCAGACGATACCGAACTTCGTCCTGCTTCTCACCCTCGTCGCCATCACCGGCTCGAAGATCGAGTGGATCACGGTGGCCATCGGCATCGTCAGCTGGACCGCGCCGGCGCGCATGGTCCGCGCCGAGTTCATGTCGCTCCGCGGCCGGGAATTCGTCGACGCGGTGCGCAATCTCGGCGTCAGCGACGCGGCGATCATCTTCCGGGAGATCCTGCCGAACGCGATGCCGCCGGTCATCGTCTACGCCAGCGTGATCATGGCGCTCTCGATCCTCCTCGAAAGCGCGCTCGCCTTCCTCGGCCTAGGCGATCCGAACTATGCAAGCTGGGGCAACATGATCGGCCAGGGCCGCGCGGTCCTGCGCACCGCCTGGTACTGCGCTGCGATCCCCGGCATCGCCATCGTACTGACCGTCCTCAGCTTCTCCCTCCTCGGCGAGGGGCTGAACGACGCCCTGAACCCGCGGCAGAAGAAATGACGGCGCCTGCACCGAAACCCGTTCTCGAGATCGAGAACCTCCGCGTCGCCCTGCCGAAGGGCTCCGACCGGCCCTTCGCGCTCGACGGGCTCTCGCTCACCGTGGCGCCGGGGGAGATCGTCTGCCTCGTCGGCGAGTCGGGCTCGGGCAAGAGCCTGACCGCCGGCGCGGTGATGCGGCTCCTGCCGGAGCCCCATGTCCACGTCGCCGGCGGCGCGATCCGCTTCGAGGGGGAGGACATCCTCGCCAAGACCGAGGCGGAGATGCGCGCCATCCGGGGCGACCGCATCTCCATGATCTTCCAGGAGCCGATGACGGCCCTCAACCCGCAGAAGACCGTGGGCTGGCAGATCGACGAGGTGCTGAAGCTCCACATGAAGGCCGGCCGGCGGGAGCGGAAGGCCCATGCGCTGGAGATGCTGAACCGGGTCCACATCCCCGAGCCCGCCTCCGCCTACAACGCCTATCCCCACCAGATCTCCGGCGGCCAGCGGCAGCGCGTGATGATCGCCATGGCGCTCGCCCTCTCGCCGAAGCTCATCATCGCCGACGAGCCGACCACCGCGCTCGACGTCACCACCCAGCTCCAGATCCTCAAGCTGATCCGGGAGTTGCAGCGGGACGAAGGCGCCGGCGTTCTCTTCATCACCCACGATTTCGGCGTGGTGGCGGAGATCGCCGACAAGGTCGTAGTGCTGAAACAGGGCGAGATGGTCGAGCAGGGCCCGGCTGACGAGGTGCTGAACCGCCCCCGCGCGCCCTATACCCGCGCCCTGATCGGCGCGGTGCCGGACCTGACGCCGCCGCCGCACCGGCCGCTTTCCGACGCGCCGGTCGTCCTCTCCGGCAAGGCGCTGAAGAAGACCTTCGCTGCGCGCGGCGGCCTCCTCACCGGCAAGCGCGCGGCGGTGACGGCCGTGAAGGACCTGACCTTCGAGCTTCGCCGCGGCGAAACGCTCGGCGTCGTCGGCGAGTCGGGGTCGGGCAAGACCACCGTCTCCCGCATCGTCACCCGGCTGGTGGAAGCCGATTCCGGCGCGGTGGAGCTTGAGGGGAAAGACCTTCTCGCCTGCTCCGCGCGGGAGCTGCGCGCCATGCGCAAGCACATCCAGATGGTCTTTCAGGACCCCATGGCCTCGCTCAACCCGCGAAAGCGCGTGGTCGATCTCATCGCCCAGGGCCCGATCGTCCACGGCATGGACCCGAGGGCGGCGCGCGAGAGGGCGCGGGAGCTTCTCGCCCTCGTCGAGCTTTCCCCCGCCGCCGCGGACCGCTTCCCGCACGAATTCTCCGGCGGCCAGCGGCAACGCATCGGCATCGCCCGCGCACTGGCGCTCGAGCCCCGCGTCATCGTCGCCGACGAGCCGGTCTCCGCGCTCGACGTCAGCGTCCAGGCGCAGGTCCTCCGCCTCCTCGCCGACCTGCGGGAGCGGCTGAACCTCTCCCTCCTCTTCGTCACGCACGATCTCCGCGTCGCGGCGCAGCTCTGCGACCGGATCATCGTCATGCAGAAGGGGGAGATCGTGGAGGCCGGGCCGACCGCCGAGGTCTTCGCCGAGCCCAAGCACCCCTATACCCGCAACCTTCTGGCCTCGATCCCCGGGCGCGACTGGACGCCCCCGGTGAAAAGCATCGAAGCCGCCTGAGGCCGCCATGCCGCTCGACATCAAGGATATCCGCGAAGCCATCATCGGCGAGGGCGCGGCCGTTCCCGGCCCGTTCGGCCCGCGCCGCCTGCTCTATGCCGATTACGTCGCCTCGGGCCGCGCGCTCGGCTTCATCGAGGATGCGATCCGCGCCCATGTGCTGCCCTTCTACGGGAACACGCACACCGAAACCTCCTTTTCGGGGCGCCGCACGACGCAGCTTCGCGAGATGGCCCGCCGCGCGGTGCGGGCGGCGGTGGACGCCGATTCCGGCCATGCCGTCATCTTCGCCGGCTCGGGCGCGACCGGCGCCGCGGACAAGCTGAGCCGTGCGCTGGCGCTTCGCGGGCTCGACCGCCGCTCGGTCATCTTCGTCGGCCCCTATGAGCACCATTCGAACGACCTCCCCTGGCGGGAGAGCGGCGCCGCGGTGGAGCGCGTGCCGCTCGACGCCACGGGCGCGATCTGCCTCGAAAGCCTCGAAGCCGCGCTCGCCCGGCACGAAGGCGCGCCGATGAAGATCGGCGCCTTCTCCGCCGCCTCCAACGTCACCGGCGTCCGCACCGACCTTCGCGCCATCGCGCGCCTCCTCCACCGCCACGGCGGCTGGTGCGTCGCCGATTACGCCGCCGCGGCCCCCTACCTCCCGGTCCGTCTCGCCGAGAGCGCGCCGGGCGCCGGGGACCGGATCGACGCCGCCTTCATCTCCCCGCACAAGTATCCGGGCGGCCCCGGCGCCTCGGGCCTTCTCGTCGCGGACCGCCGCCTGCTCGACACCGCCCGTCCTACCGTCGCCGGCGGCGGCACGGTCAGTTACGTCACCGCAGCCGGCGCGAACTACGTCGCCGATTGCGAGCGGCGGGAGGAGGCGGGCACACCCGCCATCGTCGACAACATCCGCGCCGGCATGGTGCTCCAGCTGAAGCGCGACCTCGGCGAGGAAGGCATCGAGGCGCGGGAGACGGCGCTCACCGCCCGGCTCGAAGCCGCGCTCCGCGCCATTCCGGGGGTCGAACTTCTCGGCCCGAAAGGGGCGCCGCGGCTCGGCATCTTCTCCTTCAACATCCGGGCCGGAGCGCGGCTCCTCCACCACAACTTTGTCGTCGCGCTCCTGAACGACCTTTTCGGCGTGCAGGCCCGCGGCGGCTGCTCCTGCGCCGGGCCCTATGGCCACGCCCTCCTCGGCATCGACGAGGGCGATGCGGAGCGGCACGAACGCGCCGTCGCCCGCGGCCATTCCGCCTTCCGGCCCGGCTGGGCGCGGCTCGGCGTCAACTGGTTCTTCTCCGAAGAAGACGTGGACCGGATCGCCGCCGCCGTCGGATTTGTCGCGGCGCATGGCGCCGCGCTCCTCCCGCTCTACCGGCTCGACGTGGAGGGCGGCGTCTGGCGCGCGCTCCGGAACGTGGACGACGCGCCGCCGGAAAGCCTCTCCGCGCTCTGGCTCCGCCCCCTCGCCGGCGCCGCCGAGGCGCCGGACTTCGACGCCTGCCTCGAAGCCGCCGCCGCCCTCGTCGCCGAAGCCGCCGCGCTCCCCCCGGCCGGCCCGACCCCGCTGCCGGAGGAGGAGGAGGCGCTCCGCTGGTTCTGGCTGCCGCATGAGGCGGGAGAGGCCGAATGACCGTCGCCTTCCCGCCCTCGCTCTGGGCCGCCACCGCCCGGGAACGCGCCCCCGCCGCCGCCCTGTCCGGCGCGGCGGAGACCGACATCGCCATCATCGGCGCCGGCTTCACCGGCCTGTCCGCCGCCATCGAGGCCGCCCGCCGGGGCCACGCCGTCACCGTCCTCGAAGGAAAAGCGGTCGGCTGGGGCGCTTCGGGCCGCAACAACGGCCAGGTCATCCCGATTCTCACCGCGGCCGAGCCGGACGCCTGGATCTCCCGTTACGGCCCGGCCGGCGAACGGATGGTGAAGCTGATCGGGAACTCCGGCTCCACCCTCTTCGACCTCGCCCGCGAGTTCGACATTCCGGAGGCCGAACAGGCCGGCTGGTTCCAGCCCGCCCACTCGCCGGGCCGGGTCAAACTCTCGCAGAAGCGGGTGGACGCCTGGCGCCGCCACGGCTTCCCCGACGAGTTCAAAACGCGGGAGGAGACGGCCGAGATCCTCGGCTCCGACTTCTGGTACGGCGGCATGTACAACCCGACCGGCGGGCACGTGAACC